>CAZCLL010000048.1:0-16679 GCA_964499555.1 uncultured Fastidiosipila sp. | reverse complement strand
AAGCCCTTTTAGCCCTATTTTTAAGTTTTGACACCCAAACCATTAAATCCGGGATACCAGTGGAACAAGCCCTTACGATGTCAATCAGAACAGACTACATGACAACTAAAAAATCTGACTGAATGAAAATCACAAACTTAACTTAATGAAAATCACAAATTCAACTGAATGAAACAAGTAAATTTGACTGAATGGCGTTATAATCATCTCAGATTCTAAACTCAGAATGATTAGCTCAGATTAGAATAGATCAGCGCTCTGCTGAGCAACGCCAAACCAACACCAAACCAAACCAACACCAAACCAAACCAAACCAAACCAAACCAAACCAACACCAAACCAAACCAAACCAAACCAAACCAAACCAAGCAGAGGACAAATGCCGATGGACTACCTACCACGTGTCATTGATAAACAAGTGCAGAACACACTACAGACGTTCGGAGCGGTCTGTATTGAAGGAGCAAAGTGGTGCGGGAAAACGTGGACCTCCAGACATCACACTCAATCAGAGGTTTTTCTGGGCGATCCAGCAGGAAATTTCCAAAACAAACGATTAGCAGAACTCTCCCCGGACCTCATTCTCCAAGGAGATAACCCTCGACTCATTGATGAATGGCAGGAAGTTCCTGCGCTCTGGGATGCCGTGAGATATGAAGTGGATCAACGTGGAAAAAAAGGCCAATTCATCCTGACTGGTTCTTCAACTCCCGTTCAGAAAGGCATCTTACATTCCGGAGCCGGTCGCATCGCAAGCATCCGAATGCGGCCAATGAGTCTCTTTGAGTCGCGTGATTCAAGTGGTGAAGTGTCTTTGGAGGGACTTTTTCAAGGGAACTTTACACAAGCTGTTGTGAAACAAGAAAGTCTAGAATTCATAGCCAAGCTGATTGTCCGAGGGGGTTGGCCGGGAAGCCTTGCCGTCGATTCCACACAGTATCCAAGGATTACGAAACAATACCTTGAGGCGCTCATCAATCATGACATCTATCGCCTGGAAGGAATCAACCGAGATACCCGAAAAATGCACCTTCTCTTGCGTTCATTAGCCAGAAACGAAGGCACTAGCGCATCGCTGAAAAAGCTGAGGAGCGATATCGCAGAATATGAGGGTGAGGAGATTGACCAAAACACCATCAACACCTATCTAGGCCTGTTCGAAAGGCTCTTCCTCATCGAAAACCAGAAAGCCTTCACGACCAATATCCGCTCCTCTGTTCGGGTCAAACAGTCTGACAAACGGCACTTTGTGGACCCATCACTTGCTGCAGCGCTCCTCGAGATTGATCAAGAGGGTCTGCTCCACGACCTCAACACTATGGGCTTCCTTTTTGAGGCCCTTTGCGAACGGGATCTTCGCATTTATGCGGAATCCTTTGGTGCCAGCCTCTCCCATTATCAAGATTATGCCGGGCGAGAAATTGATGCCGTCGTCGAGCTCCCCGGTGGGCGTTGGGGGGCTTTTGAAATCAAACTCGGCGCGAATCAGATCGATGAGGCGGCTAAATCGCTCCTCAAGCTCCGCGATAAGTTGGAGGCGGACCAGGCCAACACGCCAGACGTCCTTGCGGTCATTTGCGGGCTCTCCTATGCGGCCTACCAGAGGCACGATGGCGTCTACCCCATCCCCATCACCGCACTGGCGCCGTAGGATCCCCCAAGCTACCCCCATCCCCATCACCGCACTGGCGCCGTAGGATCCCCCAAGCCCCCCAAGACAAGCAGGCCAAAGCCGCCGGCCTCAGGCTTTGGCCACAGCCATCAAAAAAGCTCCCCCGGATCGGAGGAGCTTGCCCATGGGTGAGTGAGGGTTTATGCGAGGACTTCCTTGGCGATGCGCACCAGGTTATCGGCGGTGAGGCCGAATTCCTTGTAGAGGACCTCGGCGGGCGCAGAGGCACCGAAGTGGTTGAGGCCCAAGGTGTAGCCTTCTTCGCCGACGTAGGTCTTCCAGCTGATGGTCGAACCGGCCTCGATGGAGACTCTCTTCTTCACGGCCTTCGGCAGGACGGACTCCTTGTACTCGGCACTCTGTTCCTCGTAGACTTCCATACAAGGCATGGAAACGACGCGGACTGCGACGCCTTCGGCAGCGAGCTTCTCGTAGGCAGCGTAGGCGATTTCGGTCTCAGAACCGGAACCCAGGAGGATGATCTCTGGAACATCGGTGACATTGGCTTCGGCGAGGACATAGCCGCCTTTTTGGGCTTTGGCCAAGTCAGAGCCTTGGAGCTGCGACAGTTTCTGGCGGGTCAGGGAGAGGACAATGGGTCCTTCGCGATGCCAGGTGGTGTAGGCAGCGGCGGTCTCGACACCGTCGGCCGGGCGCCAGAGATGGACGTTCGGAATGATGCGGAGCGAGGCGTAGTGCTCGATCGGCTGGTGGGTTTCGCCGTCTTCGCCGACGCCGATGGAGTCGTGGGTCATGACGAAAAGGGTCGGAATCTTCATCAGCGCGGCCATACGGATGGTGTAGCGCATGTAGTCGGTGAAGACCAGGAAGGTGGCACAGTAGCTGTGGAGACCCATGAGGGCCAGGCCGTTCGCTACGGCACCCATGCCATGTTCTCTAACGCCGTAGTGGATGTTCTTGCCGGCATAGTCGCCTTTCGCAATCCAGCCGGAGTCCTTAACTTCGGTCTTCGTGGAGGAAGCCAGGTCAGCGGAACCGCCAATCAGGAGCGGATCGACCTTGCTCCAACGGCTGAGGCAGAGGCCTGAGGTCTCTCGGGTGGCCATGGCTTTGTCGAAGTCAGCGAAGCCTTCCAAGGAAGCGAGATCGACGCTCTTGCCTTCGAGATAGTCCTTGAGCTGCTGACCCTTCTCGCCTTGGGTTTCGATGTACTTGGCGACGAGTTGGTTCCATTCGGCCTCGGTCTGGGCGGCGTCGTCCTTGAGGCTTCTGGTGTAGGCTAAGACATCTTCCGGCGCATCGAAGTCCTTCTCGGGGTCGAGGCCTAGGGCTTCTTTCGTCACTTTGACGCCTTCGACACCCAGCGGGTTGCCGTGGGCTTTCTCGGAGTCTTGGACGGGCGACTTGTAGCCGATGTGGGTCTTGACTTCGATGATGGAGGGCTTGTCGGTGACTTGCTTCGCGGCTTCGATGGCCTTCGCTACGGCCTCGACATCATTGCCGTCGGCGACGAAGTGATAGTCCCAATCGTAGGCCTTGTAGCGCTCGGCGACATTCTCGGTGAAGGCGATTTCGGTGTTTCCTTCGATGGAGATGTTGTTGGAGTCATAGAGCACGATCAGTCGGCCTAGGCCTAAGTGTCCGGCCAAAGACGAAGCTTCCGAGGTGACCCCTTCCATCAAGCAACCGTCACCGGCGAGTACGTAGGTGTAATGGTCGAAGATTTCGTAGTCTTCGGTGTTGAATATAGAGGCCAGGTGACGCTCACCTAAGGCCATACCGACAGCGGTGGCGAGGCCTTGGCCCAGAGGGCCGGTGTGCATTTCAATTCCGTGGTCTAGGTCATAGTCCGGATGGCCGGGTGTATGGGATTTAAATTGGCGGAAGGCCTTCAGGTCATCTAGGGTATAGCCATAACCGAAGAGATAGCCCAGGGCATACTGCATGGCGGATGCGTGGCCGGCGCTCAGGACGAAACGGTCGCGATCCGCCCAGCGGGGGCTCTTGGGGTTCATCTTCATGTGGTTTGCCCAGAGCTCGAAGACCATCGGCATAGAGCCCAGAGGTTTCCCCGGGTGGCCGGAATTGGCCTTCTGTACCGCGTCAATGGCGAGTCCTCGGGCGACGTTGGTTGCCTTAAGCTGAATATTGTCGTTCATGTAGCTTCTTACTCCTTCTTCTGTCCGTAATAGGCGTTAGGGCCGTGTTTACGTTTGTAGTGCTTATCTAAGAGGCCCTGTTCAATGGGCTTCACTTCAGGATTGATTCTTTCGGCTCTGGCTGCCATCTTGCTGCACTCTTCCAGAACCTTCGCATTGTGAACGGCATTGTGGCCATCTTTGCCCCAGGCAAAGGGTCCGTGACCGGCAACCAAAACGGCGGGAACGGCCAGCGGCTCAATTTCGCGCTCCTTAAAGGTCGCGGCGATGACCTTACCGGTGTTCAGCTCATAGGCTTCTTCCATTTCTTGATCGCTGAGTTTCCTGGTGCAGGGTACTTCCCCATAGAAATAGTCGGCGTGGGTGGTTCCGTAGGCCGGCAAGGCTCTGCAGGCTTGGGCCCAACTGACAGCCCAGGCGGAATGGGTGTGCACGACACCGCCGATTTCTGGGAATTCGTTATAGAGAACAAAGTGTGTAGCGGTGTCCGACGAAGGATTCATCGTCCCTTCCACCACTTCTCCTGTCTCCAAAGAAACGACGACAATATCTTCCGGCTTCAAGGCATCGTAATCCACACCACTGGGCTTAATGGCGAAAACGCCGGCCTCGCGGTCGACTTCACTGACATTGCCCCAGGTAAAAATAACGAGATCTAAGGCCGGCAAGGCCATATTGGCCTCGTAGACTCTCTTCTTCAAAGCTTCATAACTCATCTTGTCCCTCCTTGGTTTGGGCCACGGTAGAAAGCCATGGCAAAGTGCCACAAAAGCATTGACTCAGGCCCAATTATAGACAAAGAACGGCCCCTAGGCGAGCCGTTCTTTGACAAAATCTTCTTAGAGGATCGAGGTGAACGGAACGTTCGGCTCTTCCTCGAAGCAATCTTCGAAGCCTCTTCTGTGGTGGAACTCAACTAAGTCCTTGTCACCCGGCCAGACATATTTGCCGCCCACTTCCCAGATGAAGGGGTGGAATTTGTACTGGAGGGCATGTTTCTTGAACTCGTACAGCATGAGGATTTCTTTCGGGTCTGCCTTGAAGTTCGACCAGACGTCGTAATGCAAGGGGATCACGACCTTGCAGCGTGTGGCCTCGCCCATGCGGAGCATGTCGATGGAGGTCATCTTGTCCTGGCAGCCGATCGGGTTCTCACCATAGGAGCCCAAAGCGATGTCAATGTCATACTTCTTGCCGATTTCGGCATAGCGGATGCTGTAGTGGGAGTCGCCACTGTGATAGACAGTGCCAGCCGGAAACTTGAAGAAGTAGTTGACGGCCTTTTCATCCATATTGGTCGGGCAGACGCCAGCTAGGTCTTCGCCTACTTCAGAAGTGACGAGACAGGTGCGGTCATAAGAATCTAAGACGTGAATTTCGGTGTCTTTGATCTTCACGACATCGCCCGGTTTGACTTCTCTCAGACGATCTTCCGGGACGCCCCAGTTACGCCACATTTTGACGGCTTCCTTGGGTCCGATGAAGGGGACATCCGGTCCGCAGTTGTCGAGGACGGCTTTCGCAAAGAAAGGATCAATGTGATCATTGTGATAGTGCGTGGACAAAACGGCGTCGCACTTGGTGACGGCGAATGGATCGTACACGACTGGTGAGTTACGCAGGTTCGGTTGGAGCTTCTTGACGCCCATCATGTTTCTCATCTGGTGATAGGGTTTCATGTCGGCAACCTTTTGGGTGCGTTTGCCGTTACCAAACCAGAGGTCGATGGCGATGTTGGTGTCGTTTTCGGTCTTGAACCACATACCGACACAACCGAGCCACCACATGGCGAAAGTGCCCGGTTCGACTACGGTGTTGTCGATGTCTTCATTGACCCAGGTTCCCCATTCAGGGAATGCGCCCAGGATCCACTTCTCGCGGGTAATTTCATCGATTTTTGACATACTATCCTCCTAAGTTTCGATGCGTTTGCGGGTTTTCTAGCGTTAGCAGCGTTAGAGCAGTTTGCTGTGTACGTACTGTTTTTGCGTGAGCTGTTTCGTGAGCAGTTGCGTGAGCCAATTTCACTTATTAAACGGCTTACTGAATCTTGTAGAGAGCCACTTCATTGATTTCGCGATTGGCTCCGATGATGTAATCTACGCCATCTTTTTGGAAGACCTGCACGTTGGTGGGACCAATGTCATGGTCTAGGATATCCTTGCGGACGGCGGCTTTGGCCGGATCCCAAGTAAGGGTGAAGAGGTCTCTGTCCCCCTGGCGGAAACCAACCAAGAACGTCGGCGTAGAGGCCAGCTTGCCACCCCACAAAGCGTGGAGGAAGGGCAGCTCTTCGTCGATGCGATAAATCTCTTCCAAACCGGCTTGGGTCTCGCGCCAAATCGTCAGCTCGGCCCCGTGGAAGGGCGAGAAGAGCATGATCTCCAAGTTTCCGTCCCCATCGATATCATAGGCACGAACATCCGAACAAGCCTTGTCGAGGAGTTTCTCGACTTGCCAGTCGGCGTTCTCGGCCGTCGGCGGGGTGACCCGGAACAGACCGTTATCCGTCGCAATGAAACTCTGCAGCTGCCCGTCCTCACGAACGAAGCGGCCGTAGCCATGGTTTTTGGTCAGGCCATCGACCAGGACGTCCAGTTCCATCGGGTGGCCGGCGTCGGCATCAAATTCTTCAAAGTCCGAAGGAAGCTCGCGCACGAAAATCTTCCCCGGGTGATTCCAGTCTTCTTTGAACTCGTGCCCAGACTTCAGCGTGCAGGCAATGATGTACTGCTTGCCATTGCTCTCCAAAATGTCGAAGCGATGCACAAAAGGCAGCGGGCACAAGGTCTTAATCTTCCAGCTATGTTCCTCTTGGAGGTTCTTTACGGCCTTACCATCTTTGTCGACAGGCACGGCCAAAACCAGCCTCGCCTCTGCTGAGTTGTTCGGTGAGAAGAACTCATGCGTGGAGAGGAAAGCCCCATTCCAACCCGGTACCTGCACCATGGTCATGACGCCGCCGGGTTCAGTCCAGATGGTCTCTAGGAGATTGCCGTCTAGGTCGAAGCGGTTGCAAGCCCCTTCTTTCTCCGTTGCTACCAGGAAAGACCTTTCGCCACCGGATTCCAGCATGCAGATGGCATAACACTTCGGCATTTCGGCAATCACTTTTTTGCTTACTTGAAACATCTTCTCTCCTTTACTTACTTCTCAAATGTTGCTTCTCGGCTGCTTCTCGGCTATTTCTCGGCTTCGACTCGAAACTTACTTCTCAAAAACCGTGTTCAGGAAGCCTCGCAGGAAGGTACTCGCAAAGCGCAAATCTTCCTTCCACGTCTCCGATCCGACATCCCAGAATTCACCGACAAACGACCTGACACCCAGGTCACGCAAGACCTCCAGATCCGGCACGTAGTCCGTATGCCCAGTTCCAAAGGGGATCTCGCGATACGCCCCCGGGACCGTTTCCTTCAGGTGCGCGGCGAAAATATGGCCTTTGCCCTTCTTGAGGTCGTCTTTCACGTCATGCCCGTAAATCTTCGCGGCGTTCGTGAGGTTGCCGATATCTGGATACACGCCGAGCCAGGGATTGTCCACGAGATTTACGTAGTGCATGGCCTTTTCAACGGTGTCCATAAAGGGCGTCTCCATCGTCTCGAAGCCCAGCGCCACCTCTCGTGAAGCCGCATAGCTCGTCACGAGCGCCAAACCTTCCGCAAAAAGCTTCTCCGTTTCTTCGTCGCCCTCATCATAGTAGACGTCGTAGCCGGCCAGTTGGATGAGCCGAATGCCAGTGTCCGAGGCGAAGTCAATCGCCTTGTAGCCGATCTCCAGGCCTCTTTGCCGTGTCGCCTCATCCTTGCTTCCCAAAGGGTACTTCCGGTGGCCCGACAGGCAGATGGACCTCAGAGGCACGCCGATTTCTCGGCCTTCTCTGGCCAAAGCCGCCCGCTCCTCATACGTCCATTCTAATCTGGCGAGTCGTTCGTCCGTCTCATCGATACTCAGCTCAATGAAATCGAATCCGGCATCCCGAGCAAGTTCGAATCTGGATGTCCAGCTTAGATTCTTGGGCAGAGCCTTCTCATAGAGTCCAAGTTGATAGGTGTCCATTAGGCATGCATTTCCTGTATTAAGCGTTCAGCAACTTCCGCTGCTGATGCTGCGTCTTCTGTATATGCGTCAGCTCCGATTTCATCGCAATAGGCTTGAGTAATTGGAGCACCGCCGATCATAACTTTCACTTTATCGCGCAGTCCTTGTTCTTCAAGAACAGCCAAAACACCTTTCATCTCTCCCATTGTTGTGGTTAAGAGCGCAGAGCACATGACGAGATCTGAGTTATATTCTTTAGCTGCTTCTGCAAAAGCTTCCGGAGGTACATCAACGCCAATATCAACAACTTTGATGCCTTTTCCTTCAACCATAATTTTGACAAGATTTTTTCCGATATCGTGTAGATCACCTTTAACGGTTCCCAGTATCGCAACTCCTTTGGAGCTATCTTCTTGGCTCGTCAAATGTGGCTTAAGAACTTCAATACCTTTGTTCATAGCCCTTGCTGCTACCAGAACTTCGGGAACAAACACTTCCCCTGCTTTGAAGACTACACCAATAGCATTCATTTCTTCTAACAAAGCATCATCCAAAATAGTTTGAGCAGGAATACCCATATCTAGGGCTTCCTGAACAAGAGCTACAACATTCTTCGATTTGCCTCTTTTCATGAAATCACGAATTTCAGCAAGTTTTGCTGTGGTATCTGACATGGGTCGCTCCTTCCTAGTGAATCCTTTAATGGACTCCGAATAGTTTTCAGTTACAGCAAAGGATTAGACATCAATCATTTCTTCGCCAAAGCCACCATTGATAGCATCAAGAATTGCCTGCAGATCCTCATTCTCCGTTGGGCCGTCACAACGCACAACAATCTCTGAGCCAGCCTTGATTCCGCTACCCATGAGCATTAGGACGCTCTTGGGGTTGATTGATTTTCCATTGAAGAGAAACTGAATCTTAGATGGCATCTTTGCACAAAGATTTGCAAGTTCTGTAGCTGGGCGCAGATGCAGGCCTGTTTTGTTTCTGACGACGATGTTTTGTTCTACCATAAATATTCTCCTTCTACTTTGAGCCTTGATGAAGTTCAATATTCTTGAAAGTATCCAGACTCAATTCTTTTGCTTCTGAGACATCTTCTCCCTTGAGTAGTTTTAAGATTCCCAGTACACAATCACGATCCGTCACTAGGATGTCAAGGTACTCACCTTTTAAGACACCCAAGACTGCTTTTGCCTTACTTACACCACCCGCAATACCAATTACCGTTGGCACTTTGCGTAGATCAGCAAGACTGATACCGATTACATGTTCATTGAAGCCTGATTGTATAGGCTTGCCAGAGATGTCATAGCACTGTCCGCAAATGAAACCGACTCCCTTCTGAGCACTTAGCGTTTCAAACGTTTTGTTCTGAACAAAGTTCTGCCACATGAAAGAAAAGGACTCCATCGACATATCACCTATGCCTGTTAGGATGATATCAGACTGTTGAGCAATCTTCAGTGTATTTCTTATCATTGGTTGCAAGACCAAATGCCGTTTCACTGTCATATCGTCAACAAAAAGCGGAGCTTGCATCAAATATCCTCTTGCGCGAAGCTTATGAATTAACTGAACAACAACTTGCATTTGTTCAATGCTTGATGCATCTGAAAGCGCTCCACCGATCACTTGGACGACTTTAAGGCCTCGAGTCATCTGTTGCTCGATGTGATATACAGTTTGTGCAACAGAACGCCCCCAAGACATACCAATAGTCATATCCGGCTTGATCTGTTTCTGAAACACCTCCGCTGCATAACCACCGAGGACAACAGTGGCGTGCTCTGACCTAAAAGAATCAGTTTTATGCTCTACACTTGATGATAGCTTGCTTGTTACCTGTTGCTCTTGTTCAGAAGCTGTTTTTTCCAGCCAATCGCTTGTGTCGTTCACGACAATTACTTCTCTGAGTCGGAATTGTCTCTTTAATATCTCTTCTAACTCATGTGAGCGATGACCAATTTTCTTAACTTGAAATGTCACAATGCCTTGTTGCTTAGCCTCGTCTAAAAGTCTTGATATCCTTGAACGCGATATGCAAAGCCTCTCAGCAATCTCTGTTTGGATCATACCATGCTCGTAGTACATGGATGCTACTTCAGAAAGCAGATTCATGTACTGTTCGAGCTTTTGGTTATCATTGCTATTTCTCAAATTGTTGATCAAAGCACACCTCTTTCTACAAGGGGGTGATCCTAGAGCAAGCGTTAGTTAATTGTACCTATAATTGTCCATATTTTTGGAAACATTCAAGTGCATACAACATTGATTCTTTGGTGGTTCCAATCGCGCTCAAGTAACCATATTCAACTCCAATCAGGCCACCATTCGGGGTGCTCCACTTCTCAATAAGCTGTTTCACTTCATCTTCAATCATCTGCTTGTTGCCAGTTGGGAGCGTTGCCTGAACGTCTACACATACTTCAATGCAAACTTTACCCTGCACGATCTCAGAAACTTTATCAATGCCCATTAACCTAGGTTGATGAATATTGATTATATTTGCACCTACTTCAATCAGATCAGGTAAAATCTCCAAAACGTGCCCATCAGTGTGGAAACGAACGTCCATTCCACATTCATGCGCCTTACTAAAGATGCGCTTATACTGAGGCTTAAATATTTCTCTGAACAACGTCGGAGAGATCATGAGATTATTTTGTGAACCCCAATCATCAGTCGTGTCATAGCAATGGACACGCCCTTTGCCTTGGACAAACGCTTCTTCAATAATTCCAATCTGATAATCAGCAAGTGCTTTTGCCATTTCTTCTATGTACTCTGGCTCAGCCAAACAATCCATTAAAGTATCTTCAAATCCTCGCAGGAAATGCATACGTTCAAAAATGCAATGCGGACTATTTAGCTGGACATACTTTCCAAGCTTTTCAGCTTCATCTAATGCTTCAGAGATTCCATCAAAACGGCCTGGGGCATGTGGATCAGGAAAAACATAATCCTCGTACTCATCCCAATCAGGGATGGCTACATTCTTCACTTGACCCATATCTGCACCGGATGCATCTTCACTTGCCCATAGACAACCCCATTCATCAACAACACCACTGATTGGTCTGGCTTTTTTCTTAACATTGTAGGCACGATCGGTAAGACGATGACCTTCACCCGGAAGGACAAAGATGCGATACACATCAGAAACTCCAGCAGTTCGATCGAATCTTAAACCTATACGCTCAGGGTGTGTGAAATTCACATTACCCTTAATAATTTCATAACCAGTCATATAACCCTCCTTTCGTTGGGTACGCTATCAGCTTATTTCCTGCGGGAAATGTTCATTAATCGCTTCAGACATCGCAGCTTTTACTTGGTTCTTATCAACTAGATTCATCACTTGGACTTTTACCGCCTTGCAATCAGGAATACTACTTGCCCATTCAGGGCTTGTAATAATCAAGTCTGTATTAGACAGGTAAGCATTTGCTTCACCGAATGCACAGGAATTAACATCAGCATTCACACCTAGCTCTTTTGCGATATTTTTAACGTTGATCTTCAAAATAGTCGAGGTACCCATACCATTTCCACAAACACATAAAACACGTAACATTTTAACTTTCCTTTCACATCCAGGCTTTTCAGCCTGGATGATTTACACTGTTCTACTTCACTGATTCTTAACCGGCAATGGGGATACCCAGTGCTTGGCCAAGAAATTTAAAGAATGCAATGACGCCAACCCAGAGTGTTGCGTAATCCGCTGATCCCTGCCACCAAGTGAGTTGCATCCAGTTGATGGCGATGGCAGAACCCAAAATTTGAATGATGCCATTGATCGTACATATGATTGCTGCTGCTTTCCAACCACCCGCCTTATTTGAGAAAATAGCAATAGTAGCATTGTCAAAGAACAGAGGAATGAATCCGGGGACAAGGAAAATTGGAGATCTGAAAACAACCAATAACAGAAGGCCAATGATCTGTCCCAAAGCACCGAACATTAATCCAAGAACAACAGACTTCGGAGCGAATGCAAAGATTGCAGCACAGTCAACGCCTGCAACTGCTCCTGGTAATAATCTTTCAGAAATCCCTTTGAAAGAAACCATGATTTCACCGACAAACATACGAACGCCCGCAAGCAAGACATACATATTCGCAGTCAATGTAAGAGCAATCCAGAGTAGGAATATTATGGGATTGCTGAGTGTGCCTTGAGCAAAACCACCATCGCCTACCCGTAATGCCTCAATTCCGTCACCGCCGATTACAAGAAAAATTGCTGCAGCAGAAATAAACATAACTAAGAAAGTTGCTATGACGTTATCCTGCATAAACGACAGCTTATTAGACATTTGCTTCTGCTCAATGTCGTCTTTCTCTGCATTACCAATTTTTGGCGCTACTTTATAAGCAACATAACTTACAAGCATCTGTTGGTGCGCAACCGTGAATTCAGCACCCGTAACTGCTTCTGTTGGCTTAATCAATAATGTTGAGAAAATTCCCCAATAAAGAGCGGTAATAAGACTTGCAATTAGAATTACCATAACAGGTGATAGTGCACTACCAAGAAAACGCCATACAATATACACCGATATGCCGGCTTGCACGATCATTGCATTACCTGTCAGATAGACGGAACGAATCTTTGTATATTTCCGGAAAAATACAAGAATAATATTAATAATGAAAGCAAATAATAGTGTATAAATTCCCCAAGATGCGCCTGTGCCAGCTCCTAGCACTGCGTCCATTTTTTCATAACTGGCAGTCATTGTAGGATAGGTATTTAAGCCAGCACCTTGGATACCAGTAGAAGTTGTAAGAGCACTCAAAAGTTTATTGAAATTAGCAATTAAGGCACCTGAACCCATGCCCATAACGAGAAGTCCAATAGCAGCTTTGGCTGCACCCATGAGAGCCTTACCAACTTTTTCCTTCATGGCCATATAGCCTACAAAAACTATAATCGCCATCAACATAAAGGGTTGTCCAAAGATCTGACGCATGATCAGATCAAGTATGTCATTCAGCATCTTTTATCATCCTTTCAAATTAGCTTATAACAGAAATCTTTCGATGAAATCGGCAACACCATCTTCTTCATTTGTCAGACATATGGTATCGGCAATTTCCTTCATTGCATCCGAGGCATTTTGCATTGCAACTCGAATGCCGGCTGCTTGAAACATGCTGATGTCATTGTCAAAGTCACCAAAAGCACATGTTTCTTCCTGTGTGATCCCCAATTGTTGCTGTAGATTTCTAATTGCTTTCTCTTTGGATACATGCCGATCGAACACACCAGTCATCCCATAACCAGTGGCTTCAGTGACAACCGCTTCAATCGTAGACACAAAGGCTAGAAATCTCTCAACCCATACCGGATCCTCTTCATACGCAACAAACTTTAACAGTGGCTCTTCCGCCCCCTTCCTGGTATCACCCGGGAAATATTCAGTACACTTTAGTGTCAGTGCCATACCTTGCGAAGCAGCAAGATCTAAGTATTTCTTTTGTCTGGGTAATATTTTCTTACCCAAATCGTCCCGAAAATACATATGATCTCCTGTGTAAGCAGTGTAAACAGATGCATTCTCAGCCAGATACTTCCAGACTTTATCTTCAGCTTCTTCTTCTAGGCCTTGCTTATACAAAAACACTTCTGATCCTATCTTCCTTATGGCTGCACCGTTGAATGAGATGTGATAGTCACAAGGCACATAGGGATCACGATATAGGCTCATCATGAAATCGGTCCGTCCAGATGCAAAAGCAATGACTAAGCCGTTCTTACGAGCTTTTCGAAGGACATTAGCGGTGTAGGAACTCACGGATTTATCATCGCGCAAGAGAGTTCCATCAAGATCAATTACGAGAAGTTTACAATTCTGTACACCAGCTAATGCCTCTGACATATATGCTTACCCCTCGTCGTACTTCATATCGATTGCGAGTAAATCCTCGACGGATTTCGCAGTTAGAAGCTCTTCAATGATTGCTTCATTTCCAAGTAATTCAGCCAATTTCCCCATATTCTCTAAGTGGAGATCCGGATTCTGAGATGCTAATGTGAAGAAAAGCCTGGCATCTTTCTCGGGATTACCTTCTTCAAATGACACAGGTTCTTCAACCTTCATGAAGCCGATGGCTGTTTTAAGTACCCCTTCTGCACCTTGTTGTGCGTGAGGCATAGCGATGTTTGGCGCGAGAACAATATAGGGTCCATATTTCTTAACACTGTTCACTACTGCATCTTCATATGCTTGCTCAATAGTACCGTCGGCCTTTAGCGTTTCACAAGAAGCCCTAACAGCCTCTTCCCAATCGACAAAAGATTGATGGAACGCGACATGGCCTGCTTCGACAAATTCTCTGATAATCATTTTCACACACTCCTATTTTTTGATTCTTTGCTTCTGATACTTTGTCCGATAGGTTTCATATTTTTGAACGGTCTGAAAGAGTTTCGGGTCAACTTTTACTTCATTTACTCGCTCTGCTGCGAAATCTAAAGCGCCTTTCACATCAACCATCTTGAAAAATAATTTCCACTTTCCGCCTTTCTTGCGATGAAAGTAGAAAATAGCTTCAGTATCGCTTCGCCCTACAGCTTCAACTACCAGTATCGTTTTCCAAGGCACCGTGAAAAAAACCTTCTCAATCCCATCAACACTCATCCCTCGTTTGATGAACATCGTAGTCATTAATGCCATCAAGCCGAGAAGATTCCTTACTGCTTCTTCAACCAGGTCATTTTCTTGAAAAGGGAACAAGAAGAGAGCAGCGGCAAGTACTAACATAAGCAATAGAAAATCATCTTTCCCTTTTACTAGTACTTTCCGATTACGTCGCCAAATTAGCCATGCCTCAAAGCCAATTAAACCTAAGATTAAAATGATTGATATGAGATTAATTGGCTTCATACTACTCTCCTGTCGGCTCATCCATTTATTTAGTTGATGCCTAAGACTTCATAGACCTCAGATACTCTGGCACACTGCAGGACGCGGGCAGCCTTTTCCTTCGCTTTTTCGAAGTCCAACCCACGGATTCGCTCTTTAACACGTGCCGTTTCGCTAGCAGCCATGGAGAACTCATCGAGGCCCATGCCCAGAAGAATCTCCGTTGCGTGCGCATTCGAGGCGAACTCACCGCACATACCCACTTCGATCCCGGCTTCGTTCCCGGCCTTGATCACTTGCGCAATCGCCCGCATGACCGCCGGATGGAAGGTGTTGTAGAGGTCTTCAATCTTCTTGTTGCCGCGGTCCACCGCCAGTACGTACTGCGTCAGGTCGTTCGTGCCGATACTGAAGAAGTCTACATGCTTGGCCAAAGCATCCGCGCAGAGCACGGCTGCCGGTGTCTCCACCATAATCCCAATCGGCGTGTTCTCGTTGAAGGGCAGTCCCTCCGCCCGAAGCTCCGCTTTGCACTCCTCGCCAATCGCGCGCACTTGCTCGACTTCCTCAACCGAGATCACCATCGGAATCATGATCTTGATCGGGCCATAGTGAGCTGCGCGGAAGAGGGCGCGAAGCTGGGTCTTAAACACATCTTTCTCCGCCAAACACATTCTGATCGCACGCCAGCCTAAGAAAGGATTCTCTTCTTTTTCAAAGGTGTAGTAAGAAAGGTCTTTATCACCGCCGATATCCAAAGTACGTATAATGACTTCGTTCCCCACGGTTTCGACTGCTGCTTTGTAGGCGGTAAACTGCTCTTCTTCGGTCGGGAAAGCCGTATTGTCCATAAACAAGAATTCACTGCGGAACAAGCCGACACCATCAATATGGAATTCCATCGCCTTCTCCGCATCTTGCACGGAGCCAATGTTGGCATAGACTTTCACTTCACGGCCATCTGTCGTAACCGCAGGTAAGGTACTTCTGGCTAAGATTTCAGCCGCTTCTTTCGCTTCGCGATCGGCCTTTTCCAGCATCTCTTTACGGAGGGCTTCATCTGGGTTGAGCCAAATGTCACCACTTCCGGCATCGAAGAGGAGGTAATCCTCGTCCGACACCAACTCCAGGATCTCGCCGACACCGACCAAAGCCGGAATGCCCAAACTACGAGCGATGATGCTGACATGAGAGGTCACGCCGCCTTTGGCCGTAATGAAGCCCTTGACATACTGGAAATCCATCACCGACGTATCGGTGGGCGTCAGGTCTTCGGCCACAACAATGACTGGCTCATGAATGTCGGAGAGTTCACCGGAGGTTTCGTTCTTCAGGGCAAGCATGAAACGACGGCCGACATCCACAATGTCGCTGGCCCTCTCACGCATATATTCATCATCAATGGCTTCCATCATGGCTTTGAATTCGCCAATCGTCTGGTCTGTCGCCATTTCTGCATTCATCTTCTGATCGGAAATCTTCTCTTGCACCGCCTCATGGAGTGCGAAGTCATTGGCAATGCCTAAGTGTCCGGCAAAAATCGCCGACTTCTCAGCCAACTCTGTGAGGCTCTCGGTTACGTCAGCAACGGCTTGAGAGAACTTCTCAAGTTCTGCCGAAACTTCCGTTTCTGCAAGGAAATGTGTTGCTGCGACCAATTCTTTCTTGCGGAGAATGTAGGCTTTACCTTCCGCGATACCGTGTGTAAATGTTCGCGCTGCCCGAATCTGTTTCATGTTTCCCTTTTCCTTTCTTAGCTTCAGTGCCAAGCTGCTGAAATCAATTTCTGCGCCGATGTCAAGAACGACTATCACGTTTCTGTACTACGAACCCTGAAAAATTCGTATCTTTGTCCTCAAATAAACCTATTATTTCGGTAGGTTATGGGCACTTTGCCATAGCCTTTTAACTCAATTATATGGTTCGAGTGTCTTTAGTACGATTTTTGCGGCAATTTTGCGGCATTTTTTT
>CAZCLL010000047.1:0-16870 GCA_964499555.1 uncultured Fastidiosipila sp. | reverse complement strand
TGGATTTCGAGGGCAGCGGAATGTCCGTGATGGAGATGAGTCATCGATCTTCCACCTTCGCAAAGATTATTCAGACCGCCGAACAAGATCTACGAGACCTGGCCCAAATTCCCGACACCTATGAAGTCCTGTTTTTGCAGGGTGGTGCTTCGCAGCAGTTTGCGGCGATCCCGCAAAACCTAATGTTGAACCGCAAGGCAGATTATATCGTCACTGGTGCCTGGGCGAAGAAGGCAGCAAAAGAAGCAAAGATTTATGGCGACGTCAAAATCTTAGCTTCCAGCGAAGCGCAGAATTTCTCGGAGATTCCGGACGTATCCGATCTGGACGTCAGGCCGGACGCAGACTATGTTTACATCTGCGAGAACAACACGATCTACGGGACAAAATACCATGAGCTCCCGAACACGAAGGGCAAGGATTTGGTCGCAGATGCTTCATCTTGTTTCCTTTCGGAACCCTTTGACATCACGAACTATGGCTTGCTCTTTGCCGGCGCCCAGAAGAACATCGGCCCGGCCGGCGTGGTCGTGGTCATCATCCGAAAAGACCGAATCCGTGAGGAGGTGCTCCCCTTTACCCCGACTATGCTGAAGTATAAGACGCAGGCGGATGAGCATTCGCTCTACAATACCCCGCCGGCTTATGGCATCTACATTTGTGGAAAGGTCTTCCGTTGGTTGAAGAATCTGGGCGGCCTCGAGGCCATGCAAGAGCGTAATCAGAAGAAGGCAAAACTTCTCTATGATTTCCTCGATGGAAGCACCCTCTTCAAGGGTACCGTAGCGGCCAAAGACCGCTCCCTCATGAATGTCCCCTTCGTCACCGGTGATGAGGCGCTGGATAAGGCCTTTGTCGCCGAAGCGCAGAAGCAGGGCTTGGTCCAACTCAAGGGCCATCGCTCCGTCGGCGGTATGAGAGCCTCAATCTATAATGCCATGCCTCAAGAGGGCGTAGAAAAACTCGTGGCCTTTATGACCCGGTTTGAGAAGGAGAATCGCTAATGGACCGAAAGATTGCCTGCCTAAATAAGATCTCGGATAAAGGCCTCGCCATTTTACGAGACAACTACGAGATTACGACGAATCCAGAGGAAGCCCACGCTTGGTTAGTGCGCTCCGCCAAACTACATGATGCCACGTTCCCCGATACACTTCGTGCGATCGGCAGAGCCGGAGCCGGTGTCAATAATATTCCCTTGGATGCCTGCGCAGAAAAAGGCATTGTCGTCTTCAACACGCCCGGCGCCAATGCCAATGGTGTAACCGAACTGGTCATTGCCGCCATGATCCTGGGTTCCAGGGACATCATAGGGGGTACCAACTGGGTCAGAGCTCAGGCTGCGGATGCAGGCATTGCGGCAGCCGCGGAAAAGGCCAAAAGTCAGTTCTCCGGCACCGAAATTCGTGGGAAAACCCTAGGCATTATTGGCCTAGGCGCAATCGGGCACATGGTCGCCAATGCCGCCGTTGGCTTAGGCATGGATGTACAAGGCTACGACCCTTCCATCCCGGTCGAGTATGCCTGGAAGCTGTCCAGACAAGTGGAGCATAACGCCAAATTAGAAGAAATGCTCCCGAAATGTGACTATCTCACCATCCATGTTCCCCTCAACGACAAGACGAGAAAAATGATCGGGACGAAAGAACTGGCTCTCCTCAAACCCGGCGCAATCCTCTTAAATTTCTCCCGTGACGAGCTCTGCGATGAAGAGGCCGTCCGGAGTTCTTTAGAAGCCGGGAAGCTCCGCCGCTATGTCGTGGATTTTGCCAACGAAAAGAATGTCACCTTCCCCAACACCATCGTCACTCCTCACCTGGGCGCGACCACGGATGAGTCGGAAGAGAACTGTGCGGTCATGGCCGTGGAAGAGCTGATGAACTACTTGGACTACGGGAATATCGTGAACTCCGTGAATTTCCCGGATGTCAGTTTAGGGCGTCTCAGTTCGTCCAGCCGTGTCGTCGTCATGCATCGAAATGTGCCCGGTACGATCAATAAAATCACGGCGCTCTTCAGCGAGCATGGCTACAATATTGAACAGATGGTTTCCAACAGCCGAGGCCAGTACGCCGTTGTGATGATGGATGTTCTGCCGCCTCTCACACGGGAATTTCTCGAGAATCTCAACTTGTATGATGAGATCTTGAAGATCCGTGTCATTCAGAAAGACTAGCCGATGACGCAAAAGACCGCACCCTATTTTGGCCTTCCTTTTCTGCTGGAGACGAAGACCATTGAAGAGGCCATAAACACAGCCCAAGACTTGGGGCTTCATTTCGTGGAGCTAAATGCCAATTTTCCACAATGCTTAGTCCCCCGCTTGGATCCTTCGTATCTCCGAGATGTCCAAGAGAAGAGCGGTCTTTTCTTTACCTTGCACCTAGATGATGCCTTGAATTTCTTTGACTTCAACGAGCGCATCTCAGAGGCCGCTACGGCGACTGTCACCGATGCCATTACCTTGGCCAAAGCCGCAGCCATTCCCGTGCTTAACCTTCATTTCCCGAAAGGCAACATCGTCACGCTCCCCGATGGGAAACACTACATTTTCGAAGAGTTCCCGGACGACTTTGCGAAGGCACTTCTCGCCTTCCGCAGCACGGTAGAAGAAGCGGTAGGTGACGCTGAGCTGACCATTTGTATTGAGAACACCGATGGCTGGGCGCCTTATGAGCGAGCCGCCATTGACTTTCTGCTGAAAAGTAAGGTCTTTGGCCTGACCTTTGATATTGGCCATAACCACGCTCTCGATGATTTGGATCTCGATTTTCTGGAGGCGCGTAAGGATCGCTTGAAACATATGCACGCCCACGATGGCTGGGGCCAGATTAATCATCAGGCCTTAGGATCGGGCGAGATCCCCTTAGATGACCGCCTGGATCTAGCCAGTGAAGTAGGGGCTACCGTCGTGCTGGAGACCAAGACCTTGGCGGCTTTGGCCGAATCGGTGACCTGGCTTCGAGGGAGAGGCCTCCTCTAGCGCGAGGGCGCAAGCGTACCTAAGCTGGGCCGTCCCAGATGGTATAGTGTGGATACCATGGATCGAATGGAGGGCTTCTTATGATTACCGCTGAAAATATTGTCTATGCTTTCTCGGAAGAGGAGAGGCGTACCGTGGCCAGAATCGCTGACGAGGAAATCGGTGAGGCCACCTACGTTGTCCAGAAGGACGATGAAGGGACGTGGATTGCGAACCACACCTACACGAATCCGGACTATAGAGGGAAGGGGATTGCCGCCTTGCTGGTTGACCTGCTTGTTCAGGAGGCCAGGAAGCTCGGGAAGAAGATCCTCCCGCTCTGTCCTTATGTGGTGGTCGTTTTCAAACGCAACAAGCAATACCAAGAGATTGCTGATGAGGCGTGGCTCAAGGCGAACATTCGCTCGTAAGGGTTCTTACTTCAGCATGGCACCGGAATTCAAGATCAAGGTGTTGTACAAGAAGAGAATATCTTGCTGTGTAAAGTCAACAAATTCCCCGACGAGGTCGCTCGTAATGTAACGGGTATCAATTGCGGTGATTTTGCTGTAACCATCGAGGAGCAGGGGAATCAGGCTGCTGCCGAAGGAGTCACGGAAAACGATGAGTTCTTTGTCTGCGGGGCCAAGCGGATTATCAATGATGAGTAGGGGGGAAGCCCCGGAGAGGAAGAGGTCGTAAGGGTCTCTTCCTTGTTCTTTTTCCAAGTCATAAACCGCTAGGGTTTCAGCAGTTTCGATGTGGTACACCGTGGCCTGCTGTGTACTTTCACTGCTCAGATAGGTGATTTGGTCCGCGTCTAGAGGCAAGGCGGACTGGCCTTGGTAAACGCCGTAAAAGTCCCCCTTAAGGGTCACGGCTGTGAAGTTTTCTGCTTGGGGTTCCAGAATGCCTAGGGCTTGGGCAAGGCGGGCGGCAACGGGCAAGATCTTTTCTTGCTTCAAGTGAATGTCGCTTCGATAGTAGTCCTCTGCGCTGAGAAGGTCTGTGAGAGGAAGGTAGCTCGCGAATGGCGTTTCCTCTTGGACTAGCTCGAAAAGCTTCTCGTAGTCGAGCGAAGGATAGCCCTTCTGAGCGCCAAGATAGTAGCTCTTATCCGGGATCACAGAGAGGAATATCTTGTGCTTATTATCTTTTAGGTACTTCTCGTAGAGGTAGGTCATCCGATCGGTCGCCATCGAAACTTGCTCTTCCTTAAGCGGATATTCCAATTTGGCGGCCTGACCATCCATCAGGTAGATGTCATGGTTATCCAGCTGCCTGAAGACATAGAACCGTTGATAGGCTTTGAGCTGACGGAAGTTGAAGCGTCCGGGAAACTGGTCTTTAGCATAGTCTTCGAAATCGGTCATGAACTTCCCCGAACCTAAGGCATCGAGGGTCAGCGCAGGTTGCTGGGTGAGTTTTCGCCGTTCGCTAAGCGAGATCTCGTCTGGGTTTCGAAACCATGCGAAGAAGGTGAGGCCGAGCCAGACTAGGATGATACTGATCACAGGAAAGAGAGACTTCTTCATGATTTTCTCCTTAGAAACGGAAGTAGAGGAAGGGATTGTACGAGGAATCCACGAGATAGGCAGTGACCAGAAGGAGGAGGCCGACGGTCAGCAGAGGTTCTACAACCGGAAAAATTTTCGCTGTCCGGGAACCATGTTCAAACTTGGCGGCAAGCGTCTTTGGCCATGGCGTACTGCCTACAAAGGCGACCAGGAAAACCACGCCGTAGGAACGGAGATAGTAAAGGGAGAGGGTGTCGGTGAGTGGCGCAGAGGTTCCACCGAACATGGCCTTTACGCGGTCTAAGGCGACGGTCAGGTTCGGGGCGTCGAAGAGGACGAAACTCAGGACGACCAAAACGAGTACGTAGATGTGCGAAAAGCCTTTGGGGAGTGTGTTGAGTCGTTTCTGAAGCCCAAATTTCTCCAGAATCAGAAGCACGGCAAAGAGGAGTCCCCAGAAAATGAAGTTCCACGAAGCCCCATGCCAGAGGCCAGTGAGCATCCAGACCAAGAGAATGTTGAAGACCCAGCGGCCCTTGCTGACGCAGTTTCCGCCTAAGGGGATGTAAAGATAGTCGCGAAACCAGGTACTTAGCGACATGTGCCAACGCCTCCAGAACTCGGTAATGGATTTGGCGATGTAGGGATAGTTGAAGTTCTCCAGGAAATTGAAGCCTAAGACTTTCCCCATGCCGATGGCCATGTCACTGTAGCCGGAGAAATCAAAGTAGATTTGCAAGGAAAAGGCCAGGGCATAAAGCCAATAGAAGAGTACAGAAGGATTCTCGCTGCGAAGAAAAATCTGTCCCAATTCTCCTAAGGTATTGGCCAGGAGGACCTTCTTTCCTAGCCCCACCAGAAAACGGCGCAAGCCAAGCCTGGTTCTCTCCAAACTATGTTCTCTATGCTCGAGCTCAGCTGCCACATCCACGTAGCGAACAATCGGACCCGCGATCAATTGGGGGAAGAGGGTTAGGTAGCAAGCTAAGGTGAGAATGTTCTTTTGCGCTGGCGTCTCTTTGCGGTAGACATCGAAGGTATAGCTCATAATCTGGAAGGTGTAGAAACTTACGCCAATCGGCAAGGCAATCTTCTGTAGAGGCAGATGACTTCCAAAAACGAAGTTGAGGTTGGCCAAAAGGAAGTCCGTATACTTAAAGTAGCCTAAGAGGAGCTGCGAAAAGACCGTGGCCAAAATCATGTAGAGCTTGGCCAATGGCCTGCCCTGATACCGCTCGATTAAGAGGCCAGCCAGGTAGTGCACGGCAATGGAAAGCAGCATATAGACAACATTGATCGGTTCACCCCATGCGTAGAAAACAAGCGAAGCAAGCAGCAATACATGGTTCTTAAAGGAAAACGGAACCGCAAAATAAATCAAAAGAACAAGCGGAAAGAAGTAGTACAGAAACGTGATGCTCGAGAAGAGCATAAAGCCTTACCCCCTGCGAAAAAATAGCCGCTCTCGAAAGAGCGGCCTAGCTAAGAACCTGGACAACACTTACTTCTTCAGCGCAACATCGGGCTTCGCGCCTCTGACCTGTTCAAATGCTTGCACCATATCCGCAGAAGTCATCTCGTCACTGAGTTCAGAGGAAACCATGAAGAGCATAACCAGATCCCCTTGTGCGACGACTTGTAGGTCATCTGCTTGGACGCAGATCCACTTAATCGGATCGATGCCTTCCAGCATCTGCTCTGCCACGGTTTTCGCATCTGCAGCGCTTGTCGTCTGAACCAGGACCAACGAGTAGGCTTGCGAACTCATCATCGCTTCCGAAACCGCCACATCCTTGACGAGGCTGGTATCGGTGAGGCCCGTGTAATAGTGTACGAAATCTTTATTCGTCAGATCGACCTCGATATTGCCCAGCATAATGCCCGGGCGCTTAATTTCATACAGTTCGTCGATGACGGAAAAGAGCGGGGAGAGGGCCGTTTCCTCGTCTGTCGGAGCCTCGGGTTCCTCTTCGGACTCCGTAGGGTCTGGCGCCGTCGTCTCCACGACCGTGGTCTCCGTTGGGGGCGGGGTCTGGCCTGTCTCTTGGCCTGCCATCTGACATCCAGCCGTCAAGAACAAGACGACACTTAGGGCGATTGCTAGTTTCTTCATAAAGATCCTTACCTATCCGAAAATTGTGGGGCACAGCTTCTTGTGGCCAAAGCCGCCTGTTTCCACTTCTGCGGTTTATTCTAAACGTATTTTTCGCAGATTACTTGTTTTTCGTTACAAGAATAAAATAAAATTTCATTAACGAAAAAATATTATTTCCATAAGTAAGACGTCATCGATAAAGAACCCCAGAGATAATCTTGGCAGAAGATCTCGAGTTCTTCACTGATTTTGTTCGCTGCCCCTTCCGGCCCCATCACTGCACCTAAGGCGTAGTAAAAGGGCGAGAGGTGATCCGGCCAAGCGGCGGCCAAATCAGCCCCGGTTATCTTCTCCCAATGGAGCAAGGTATCAAGGGCCTTTTCGCGTTTTTTCACATCGTCTTCTTGCGCTAAGGTCTTCACACAAGCAGCAATCGTTTCATCAAAGACTTTACAAACATCATAGACCTGATTCCCCAGCCCCGGATTCACCGCCCGAAGATTATGGACAATGTTCCCGCTGCCGAAGATGAGATAGCCCTTCTCGCGTAAGGCAGATAGCCTTTGCCCCTGACTAAACCAGAAACTGGCATCTTGCATGCGATCAGAACTCAGTTGCACCAAGGGAATATCGGCTTTCGGATGCGTCTTCGAGAGGACCGAATAGCCACCGTGGTCATAGCCTCGTTTCGGGTCACCCGTGACCTTCACCGGAGGATCTAAGACGGCTCTGACCTCGCTGATGATCTCATCCGTCGTATGAGCCGGGTAAACATACTGATAGAGTTCATCCGGGAAACCATACATATCGTAGAGCATCTCGGGTGCTGGATTGGTTTGGATGAAGGTTCCGGTCGTATACCAATGGGCCGAAATCATGACGATGCCCTTGGGTCTGGGAAGGCTCTGGCCAATCTTGGCCCATTTCCTTGTCCAGCTGTTATCTTCCAAAATATTCATCGGACTGCCATGGCCTATGAAAAGTACGGCTTGCTTCATAAAGAATCCTCCTCGGGATGTGTTCTTCTCATTGTAACGGAAACAGCCGCTTGCGTCTTGGACGCAAACGGCTGTCTTCTTTGGGAAAGGAATCAAAAGGTTTAGTTCGATACGTTCTTATGACTTGCGCGTTGGATCACAACCGACTGACGATACTCCGCCACGTGCACTTGGTCAACGAGGGCATCAGCTAGCGTCTGCAAGAAGGCGACGGTCTCCGGACCTTCAATCTTGCCTACTTCATTGAGCAGCGTGTGGACGCTACCAATGTAGGCTTCAGGCTGCTGAATGACCGGAACGTTCAGGAACGTAAGGGTCTGACGCAGGTGATGGTTGGCACCGAAACCGGCAATGCCACCGGGGCTTACGGAGACGACCAGCGCCGGTTTGCCGCTGAACTTATTGTGACCGTAGGGTCTGGAGCCAACATCCAAAGCATTCTTCAAGACGGCCGGAACCGAACGATTGTACTCCGGTGTGGCAAAAATGTAGCCATCAAACTGATCGAGCTGGGCACGATAAGCCGTATACTCAGGGGCTGTGTTCTCTGGGGTGTCAATATCTTCGCTGTAGAAAGGCAGCTGGCCGATCTCGACGAAACTGACTTCATAATCTGCGGGAAGCAGACTAGCAACCTTCTCTGCTACGATTCTGGTGAAAGAACCGTTACGTAAACTACCAACAAGTACACCAATTTTCTTAGACATGTATTTAATCCTCCTCGGAAATGTTTCTTACTGCCGAGAATAATACTAAACTGAAATATCGGCGGAGGTGCCTTATGTTACGAAACCGAAATAATTTTGCGACTTGGGCCAAAATCGCAGAAAACGAAAAACTCATTCAGAAATTTGTGAATTTTTAGTGATTCTTTTACTGATTACGAGACCGGAAGCGAAGGATGATGGTCTATGAGAAAAAATCAGAATTATTCTTGCATGCCTCATTTGCATGCCCCTATTGCAATCTGTAAAGTAGATCGAAGCAGGAGGTAAGTGAAACATGCTGATGAATGCGTATGCAGAAAGAGTGTTAACGGATACGAAGATAAGAAGAGCCGGGGAGCCGGAGTTTCTTCAGGCTGTGGAGGAAGTCCTGGGCTCCTTGAGTCCCGTATTGGATCGCCATCCGGAGTACGAAGACTACGGGCTACTGGAACGTTTGCTGGAGCCGGAAAGAATCATTTCTTTCCGTGTTACCTGGGAAGATGATCAGGGCAAAGTCCAAGTGAACCGCGGCTACCGTATCCAATTTAATGGGGCGATCGGGCCTTATAAGGGCGGCCTTCGTTTCCATCCGACGGTGAATCAGTCGGTCTTGAAATTCCTAGCCTTTGAGCAGACCTTTAAGAATTCTTTGACGGGCCTTCCTATGGGCGGCGGCAAAGGTGGCTCGGACTTCGATCCGAAGGGTAAGTCAGACAAGGAAGTGATGCGTTTTTGCCGTGCCTTCATGTCGGAACTTGCCAGACACATTGGCCAATTCACCGACGTGCCTGCAGGCGATATCGGCGTAGGCGGCCGTGAAATCGGCTACCTCTTCGGGCAGTATCGTCGGATCCAAAATGAACACACTGGAATCTTGACCGGGAAAGGCTTGTCGTACGGCGGCTCTTTAGCCAGAACCGAAGCGACGGGCTACGGCGCTTGCTATTTTGCCAGAGAAATGCTGAAGGATAAGGGCACGTCTTTCGAAGGGAAGACCGTCGTGGTCTCGGGCTCCGGGAACGTGGCAGTCTATGCAGCGGAAAAGGCCACAGAACTCGGCGCAACCGTGGTGACCTTGTCCGACTCGGATGGCTATATCCTAGATCCTGACGGGATCGATCTAGACTTCGTGAAAGACTTGAAGTTTGTGCGAAGAGGCCGGATCAAAGAGTATGTAGCAGCCCACCCGGAGGCACAGTATTTTGCGGACGAAAGACCCTGGAGCGTTCCTTGTGACATCGCCATGGCTTGTGCAACCCAAAATGAGATTGACCTCAGCGATGCAGAAACACTGGTAGCGAATGGCTGTAAATACGTAATTGAAGGCGCCAATATGCCGACTTCACTGGAAGCCACGGACTACTTCTTGAAAAATGATGTCTACTTTGCTCCAGGTAAGGCAGCGAACGCCGGTGGTGTGGCGGTTTCCGGTTTGGAAATGAGCCAGAACGCCATGCATCTGTCGAACACTTTTGAGGAAGTCAATCAGAAGCTCGATGACATCATGGTCTCTATTTTTCAGAATGCCAAAGCCGCCGCAGCCGAGTATAGCGACAATCAGGACAATTTAGTGGCCGGTGCCAATATCGCAGGCTTCCTGAAAGTAGCCGATGCGATGATCGCCCAAGGCTTAGCCTTCTAATCTTCTTATTAATGAACCTACGAAATGGTGACCTCGGTCTAGAGTCCTAGATCGAGGTCGCCGTATTTTATGAGCCCTTTTTTCCGCATAGGGATTGCAATGAGCCAGGTCAAGAGGGCCGGCAAAATGATCGAAATAAGGAATAGCCCGAGCCAGTTGAACCAAGTCGGCTGAAGCGGTGTGGCCCCGAATTCCAAGGCCCGTTCGCTGGGCGAAAACCAGCCAGTGATGACACCGATTGGGCCTACGAGCCCGGATGTCCCCATACCGGAGGCTAGAGGCGGTCCATTCATTTCGATTTTAAAGACCAAAGTTGCTATAGGGCCAGTAATGGCGGAGGCTAGAGTCGGCGGGATCCATACCAGCGGGTTCTTCAATATATTTGGCATTTGTAACATCGAGGTGCCGAGCCCCTGGGCTAGGAGTCCACCACTCTTATTTTCCGGATAGGACATGACCGCAAAGCCAACCATCTGTGCACAGCAGCCGGCTAAAGCAGCCCCTCCGGCGATCCCCACTAAGCCGATTCCGGCACAAATCGCAGCCGAGGAGATCGGCAAAGTCAAGGCGATTCCGATCACCACTGAAATCACGACACTCATAATCAAGGGTTGCTGCAAGGTGGCCCAATTGACCAAGGTACCCACCGATTGGGCAGCAGAGCCAATGGCCGGCGCCCACCAAGCGGAGAGCCCAATTCCGACCATGAGCGTGACGAAGGGGGAAACAATGATGTCAATGGGGGTTTCCTTATAAATCGCTTTACCACACTCGGCTGCGACAATCGTCACGATCAAGACGGCAATGGGGCCACCGGCTCCCCCCAGTGTATTGGCAGCCAAGCCGACACCAGCTAAGGAGAAGAGAACCAAGCCCTTCGCTTTGAGCGCGGAACCGATCGCAACCGCCATCGCAGGGCCTGTGGCCTGTATGGCGAAGCCACCTATCCCCACAAGGATATTGGTGAAAGCGTTCGCCCCAAAGGCATTCGCAAGCTGCTGGCCCAGTGTTTGAATGATGGTTCCAATGAGAAGAGAAGCGAATAGGCCTAGCGCCATCGCTCCCATGGCCTCAATTCCGTAACGCTGGAATGAGAACTCAATATCTTTCCGCTTGAGAAAGGCCTTGAATCCGCCGCTTTTTCCATTACCCGGCTCAGGGTTCACCAGTTGACTTCCATAATCCGACATACGATTTCCCTCATCATTCATTCGTTTTATAAAGTGGCGTTATTATGACACAATCCGGGCTTCAAACTAGGAAACTTCGCGTCTTATGGTAAAATCTACGTATCCGCTCACGAAGGGCGATGCCTCCGGGCGAAAGAATGCTGAAGCGTTCTCATTTCTATTTTTCGGAGGGTTCTACTGATGAATCGTAATTCTTTGCGTAAGCTTACGCTTGCGGCACTTTGTGTTGCCTTGGGCGTCATTTTCCCGCAACTTTTCCACATGATTCCCCGGAGTGGGATGATTTTACTGCCGATGCACCTCCCGTTGCTCCTGTGTGGGCTCTTAACTGGTCCGTTCTGGGGTTTGGTCGCCGGTGTGGTGACCCCGATTTTATCGAATCTGATTACCGGCATGCCACCGATGGGGCCGATTCTCTACTCCATGATCTTTGAGTTAGCAGTTTACGGCTTCTTGGCCGGCGTGCTCTTCCAATTCATTCGGACGAAGTATGTGGTCTTAGATCTTTACTTATCGCTGATCTTGGCGATGCTGGGTGGCCGCATTATCTATGGCCTAGCCAATGGACTCATTTTTTCCGCCGGTACCGGCTATGGCATCGAGGCCTGGCTCACAGGCTCCTTCGTTACCGGCCTCCCCGGGATCATCCTGCAGTTGGTGCTGATTCCGCTGCTCTACGGGGCTTTGGCCAAAGCCAAGCTCACTGTTCCTCGCCTAGCCGACCAAACCTTGTAAGGCAAGTTACGGTATACTGATTCCCATAAAGGTATGTGGGATGAGGTGAGGAAATGACAAGAATGCTGGTCATTGATGGCATGGGCGGAGGCATGGGCAGTAAGCTCGTTTCTGCCCTACGGCAGCGATTTCCGGAGGCGGAGATTATGGCTTGTGGGACGAACAGCAGGGCCACGGAGGCTATGCTGAAGAGTGGAGCAACACTTGGGGCTACCGGAGAGAATGCGATTATCTACCAGGCCTCGCGCTGTGAGCTGATTTGTGGCTCCTTTGGAATTGTCGTTCCGCATGCCATGCAAGGGGAGCTGTCGCCCTGGATCGCAGAGGCGGTTGCCGCAGCGGATGTGCCGAAATTTCTCTTGCCCTTTCACAAGTGTCAGATTATTTTGGCGGCTAAGGCGACCAGCCCAGCAGACGCTCTATCGATCTTGACGGAGCAAGTGGCGGACTATTTGGGAGGGCAGAAACCATGAAAATCGGCTTTATCGGATACGGGAATATGGCGGAGGCCTTAGCCAAAGGCCTCCTCTATAAAGGGGCTGTGAAGGCAGAAGACTTGGGTGCCTCGGCGCTTGACCAGGCCAAACTGCAGCGGAAGGCCGGGGAACTTGGTATTTGGCCTTTTGCTCAGACGGCAGACTTGATCGCGTGGGCGGACTGGCTGATTGTGGCAGTGAAACCCTATCAAGTGGGCAATGTGCTTACGCATTTTCGCGAAGAGCTCAAAGACAAAGTGGTCATGAGTGTAGCTGCAGGGGTGGCCTTCGAGGCAATCGAAGGCATGATCCCTGGTACACGCCATATCTCAACGACGCCGAATCTGCCCGTAGCGGTAGGGGAGGGGGTCTTGGGTTGTGAAGCGAAACACAGCTTGACGGACGAAGACCAAGCCTTCCTCGAGACCTGCTTCGGACAGATTGCCCTTGTCCTTTATTTGCCAACGGAACAGCTTCGGAACGTCAGTACGATCAGCGGTTGCACCCCGGCGTATACGGCCATGTTCGCGGAAGCCTTGATTGACGCCTCGGTCAAACACGGCTTAGGTAGGGCGGCGAGTCAGCAGATTGTCTATCAAGTCTTGGCCGGTACAGCGGCTATGCTACAAGAAGGGACACACCCAGCCGTTCTGAAAGAGCAAGTGTGTTCTCCGGGGGGAACCACGATTAAAGGTGTTGCGTCCCTTGAGCGTGACGGCTTCCGCGGGGCGGTCATCCAGGCGATCGATTGCGCAAACAGCTAGTCAGATCAGGGATCTTGTTCTAAATAAGTTGCCAGTCGCTCCTGTACTAAAGCAGGGGCGATTTCTCTTTTTCTGGCTTCGATGTATTTAATCGGAATCTCTCTGGCACGCCATTTCTCTTCGTACTCAGTCATCAAATCGCCTTCCTGCCAGATCAGATCTGCAGTATGTTGCGCGATCTCGAAACCGAAGTCCGGAAAATAGCGTAGGCTCGCTTCGTAGAGTTCTTCATCATCGGTTTTGAACCAGATGCTGGCCCCGTCACGAAGAAAAGACCGATACAAGACGAGCTTCCTCGGGTGCGTTAAACGACGTTTGTGGTGGCGTTTCTTGGGCCAGGGATTGGGAAAATTGATATAGAGCCCTTGAACCTGCTCTTCTGAGAAATAACGGTCAATGTAGGTGATATCAAAACGGGCAAGGCGGCAATTGGGAAGGGCTTTCTCTTCCAGATTTCGCTTGGCAGCGATCAGCGCATTGGCCTCAGAATCAATGCCCAGATAATTGTGCTCCGGGAATTTCTCCGCCAGATCCAGTAGGTAACGACCTTTGCCGCAACCGAGTTCCAGATAGAGTGGCTTTTGGGGGGCTGCAAAAAACGTTGGGAACTTCCCTTGCCAGGGCTCTAGATCGATAGCCACGAAGGGACTTTGTTCCATTTCGGGAATCGCCCATTCTTTATAACGAAAGCGCATCGAAAACTCCTTCTTCGTAAAAAAGTCAGCCCCCATTATAAAGCAGGAAAGGCGATCCGAAAAATGTTTTGAAAAGGGCTTGACTGTTCTATCTGTACTGGTATACTCAGTACAGATAGACATGAACTGTGCCATAGCAGTTAATACAGATGGCCGCTGTGGTGAAAGGAGGAGATTGCCGTGTTTACACTTAATCCACGTAGTAAAGAACCCATCTACCGGCAGATTATGGATCAACTGGTACTCTTCATCTCCACCGGTGTGTTGGAGGCAGGTAGTAAATTACCTTCCATCCGCGAACTTGCCTCTGACCTCGGGATCAATCCGAATACCGTGGCTAGGGCTTACGCTGAGTTGGAGCAAAGAGCAATCATTGAGACAATACCGAAAAAAGGGGCATTTATTGCCAATCGATCCTTCCAAGAAGAGATCGAAGCGAAACTAAAGGCTGATCTGACCCAGACCTATAGCGAGAGCCGAAAACATGGTCTGGCCTGGGAGAAAATCAAAGAAGTGGCAAAGGAGGCGTTAGCAGATGCTGAACATAGTGAACTTGAATAAGAGCTTTGGTTCCTTCAGAGTCCTGCGGGATTTGAACTGGTCCATTCCAGAAGGGCAGATTATTGGGCTGATCGGCAGTAACGGAGCAGGAAAATCGACGCTCTTACGTTGTATCACCCACGTCTACGATTATGAATCCGGCCACATTCAATTGGATGGCAAAGACATCAAGGAGCATCAAGAGAAGATTTTCTTTGTTTCTGATGAGCCTTTCTATGTGAACCGCTTCACGACGAAGGAGATGACAGGTTTCTATAAGAGTTTCTACCCGGACTTCGATGAGCGCGATTATATGCGCCTTCTGGAACTCTTCCATTTCGACCAGATGAAGCCGATCCATGAGATGTCGAAAGGCTTGAAGCGACAGTGCATGCTGATCTTGGCCTTGAGCTGCCAACCCGATTTCCTCTTCTTAGACGAATCCTTCGACGGCCTGGATCCGATGATGCGCTTGACTCTGAAGAGAGAGCTGATCAAACGCGTAGAAGAAAATGGGATCAGTGTGGTGATTTCCTCGCATAACATTCGAGAGTTGGAAGACATCTGTGACGGCATGGCCCTTCTGGAGAATCACCAAATTCAATTTATGAAGACCCTAGATGAATTGAGTAACAGCTACCACAAAGTCCAGTATGGGTATAAAGAGGCGGCTGACCCCGCCTGGTTCTCAGCACTACCGCTCCTTAAATATGAAGTGAACAACAAAATTGCTATGGTCTTCTATAAAGGCGAGGAAGCGACGGAGCTCCTCAACAAGACCTCTCCGATCTTGGTCAATCCTTTGCCCTTATCGATGGAAGAAATCTTCGTGGTTGAAATGGAGGCGATCCACAATGAAAAAGACTAGGCCTTACCTCATGCATTTATTGCGTCAGTATCGTGCGTTTGTTCTGCTCTATGCCCTTGCGCTCTTTGCGGCACATCCCTTGCTTGTTTACTTCAATAAACGACAGGAAGCCGCCTATTTAGACATGTATACGAGTGTGCAGTATATGCCGCAAATGACGCTGGCTCCATTGTCCTTGGTCGTCATTGCCTTAGGGATCGTGACGCCCTTTATCGTTTTTGGTTTTGTCTACAATAAAGCCACGATGGATACCTATTTTTCGATGCCGATCAAACGCGTGAACCTCTTCCTGAAACATTTCTTCTTCGGCTGGCTCATGATCGTCATCCCCATGTTACTGAGTCTCCTTTTGGGCTTCATTCTCTATCAGGTGATGAGTGTGCCTGCATTACTTGCCGTGCATCCGTATACCTTCCTGACCTTAGTTACACAGGCAGGTCTCCTGCTTGCAGGCTCCTTGATGACGATGATGCCATCTATGCTTGCCATCCTCTGCACGACCAATCTCTTTAACGGCATCATCTATGCAGGGGTCTTGAATATCTTCCCCTACTTGATTAAGGCCGTCTGGAATCTCTTTGCGACAAACTTTATCGGTTATACTGCCCTATCCTGGAATGATTCGACTGCAGAACTGGCCTGGCTGGAATTTCACAAACTTTATTTCTCCGCTTTTGGAGGGATCAATAGCGTCGAAAACAAAGTAGATATCTTGCTCTGGTTTGTTTTTGCGCTTGCGTTACTCTTCCTCTCGGCAAAGCTCTTTGCCACGCATCGAGTGGAGAGGACAAATTCCGCCTATATGATCAAAGGCTTCTATCCGGTGATCATTACCGGCTTTGGCTTCCTAGCGCTTGTCGGGGCCTTGGCAGTGAATCATGAAACGAGCCGCTATCACTCAGGGATTTTTACGGACCAAACCTTCATCTTCGTCTTTGTGATCGGTTTTATCACTTACTTCGTCATCCAAATCATCAGGCGTCTAGGGATGCCGAAGATTCTCCCCACAATTCTTTGCTATGTCGCTATTTTTACCTGTGCCTCCCTTACCTCTTGGTTTTTGAGCGGGTGGGTTCGAGACAACCGAGGGAGAGTCCTTCTATCCGCAGATCAGGTGGCCAAAGTTCGCTTACTTTCTGCGACGATGGACTATGGGCTTGAGAGGGAAGAGCCACAAGAAGGAATCTTCTATGAACCCTTTGGCCGGACCAGCGAATGGATTGAGAATACGTATGAGGACCCTGCCTTAATCGAGAAGACCTTGCAGCTCCAAGAAAATCTCATATCCTATTGGTCGATCAAGGAGAAGACACACGGTGGGCTGGAAACGAGAAATATCTGGGCTCCCTCTTTACGGATCTACTATCTCGATGAGTCTGGCGAGATCCTCCAAGTCCGCCAGTATCCCATTGTCTCGGATGCCGAGATGGAACTCGCTACGGAACTTCTTGGCCAGAAGCCTCTGGAACCCGATGAGTACAGGGAGGAATACGAGAAATTGGTCAATGAGGACCCGGACTTTGTAGGGTAAGCCGCAAGAAGAGCAGCCTAGGAACAGCCACGAAGCTGTGGGATACATAGAAGAAAGAGGGGGCAAGCCCTCTCTTTTCTTTTTCGGAAATCGACAAGGCTCTTTATCTAATACCGTGAAATGAGGAAACAAAGGGGGTATAATTTGTTC
>CAZCLL010000046.1:7182-17115 GCA_964499555.1 uncultured Fastidiosipila sp. | reverse complement strand
TTCCTATCCTCGCCCATTCCTTTGAAACTTTTCACGGGATCAAGCAAAGAACCATAACCTTTTTTGATTTGAAGGATTTGGCCACATCATCTATAATTGTTTGAGTAAGCATTTTCGTGGAGGGAAGACCTATGGCATTCGAACTTAACAGCCAGACCTACAAACCTTATGAAGAGAGAATGCAGAAAAGTCTTGAAGTTCTGCAGACTGACCTGAATACCGTCCGAGCCGGAAGGGCGAATCCTAGAGTTCTAGACCAGATTATGGTCCCTTACTATGGGATGCACACCCCCTTAAACCAGGTGGCCTCCGTCACGGTTCCGGAAGCCCGGCAGTTACTGATCCAACCTTGGGATCAGAAACTCCTGAAAGATATTGAGAAGGCGATTTTCGCCTCTGATGTTGGCATCACCCCGCAAAACGATGGGAAGGCGATCCGTTTGCAATTCCCGGCTTTGACCGAGGAACGCCGTCGTGACCTGACAAAACAGGTAGAGAAATTAGGCGAAGATACGAAGATTGCCATTCGCAATATTCGGCGTGATTTCTTAGATCTCATGAAAAAACACTTGAAAAATAAAGAGTTCTCTGAGGATAATTTCCATGATGCGGAAGCCGAGATCCAGAAAATTACGGATAAGTACACGACGATCGTTGACGACAAAATCAAGGAGAAATCGCAAGAACTCATGGCGATTTAATGCGAGTGGAGCTTCCTTGTCGATCCAGTGTGGATGCGCTGGTCTTTTAATCGGACCTATCGCCTAGAGCGACTCGTGAAAGTGTAGGTAGAACAGCCGGGAGATATCTCTCGGCTGTTTTGAGAAGAGGGAAAGATGTTTGAGAAGATAAAATCCCGATTTCAGAAGAAGGCAAACGTGCCAGATGATTTGCACATTCCGACACATATTGCCGCTATCATGGATGGAAATGGGCGCTGGGCCCAGAAGAGAGGTTTATCGCGCAGTGCTGGTCATAAGGCTGGTGGGGAAGTCTTGCGGAAGATTGCTTTGGCCTGCAATGAAGTGGGTGTGAAATACTTTACGGTCTATGCGTTCTCGACAGAGAACTGGAAACGGCCGGAGGAAGAAGTGCATGCCATCATGGACTTATTTCTGGACTTCTTCGATCGCTATCGGGAAGACCTGCGGAAGATGGATTGTAAGATCCTCTTTATGGGCAGTCCTGATCGTATTCCACCTAAGGTTTCGGAGACCATCCGCCGAGCGGAAGAAGAGTCGCGTGAGCGACAGGGCCTCCGGTTAATCATTGCCTTTAATTATGGGGGGCGCCAGGAGATTCTGGATGCCGTGAGGAAGTATGTCGCAGACCCAGCCAAGGCTACGGAAACCTTGGATGAAGAGCAGTTCAGGCGTTATCTTTACTTGCCGGATGTTCCCGATCCTGATCTGATTATTCGCTCGAGTGGGGAGATGCGTATCTCAAACTTCCTCATGTGGGAGTCGGCCTACAGTGAGTTCTGGGTCTCGAATGTTCTTTGGCCGGATTTTACAAAAGATGACCTACTTGAAGCGATTTCGGATTACAATAAGAGAAACCGCAGATACGGAGGTATCTAAGAGATGAGTACAACGAGAGTTCGCACAGCTGTGATTTTCTTCCTGATTCTTGCCGCCTTCTTGGTCGGGGGCATCTGGCTTCCTTGGCTTCCAGTCGTCTATTTTACGATTGTGGCGATTATTGGCTCTTTGGAGCTCTATCATGCCCTTTTGAATAAGTTTCGGCCTCTGTCACTGGTATCAATCGTGATCGGGAGTTTGACGATGCTCTCGCCCTTGGTGATCTGGTATACCTACCGCGACCTTCGCAACTGGCATCGACTCCCAGCAAACAGCTTGCCCTTGGATACGGCTTGGACGTCTGACTTCATCTGGCTGCTGGCCTTTGGGGTCTTAGTTTTCTTCCTGGTCTTCTTGGTCTATGCCTTTTTGAATGTGACCATCAAGATTTTGGCCAAAGGCGTCGACCACCTCCCTCATGGGGTTGCTGAAGTGTCTGCGTCGTTCTACCTAGCAGTGCCTTTGTCTCTGGTCAGCCTTTTCCTCTTTGCTTTGCCGAATGGCTATTTTTGGCTGATTTTCGCCCTTGTGTCGCCCATGATTGTCGACGTGTCGGCCTATTACAGTGGCTCCTTACTGGGCAAGAAGAAAATGCTGCCGAAGATCAGCCCACACAAGACCTGGGTTGGCTTTTTTGGCGGAATTTTGGGCTGTATTCTCTTTGGGATTCTCTTCTTTATGATTTTCATGAGAGGGGAGACGCCATTGGTCGCCTTGCTACCGTCGGTTCTGTGGGGAGCGCTTTCCGGACTGGTCATTGGAGTCGTTGCCCAGTTTGGGGACTGGGTGGCTTCGGCTCTGAAACGCTGGTGCCAGATTAAGGATTTCAGTAATCTCTTGCCCGGCCACGGGGGGATCTTGGATCGTTTTGACAGTATTCTCTTCTCCTTGCCGGCGACGCTGATTGTTGCCTTGCTTTTCTATCTGGCAAAAAGGTAATCATTGACATGACAAACACAGTTTCCATTTTGGGTTCGACAGGCTCCATCGGAAGGCAGACGATTGAAGTCTGTGAACTTCTTGGGATCAAGATGGCCTGTCTCACGGCACGGACTTCTTCAGATTTGCTCTTCGAACAAGCCCTTCGGGTGAAGCCAGATCTTCTGGTCTTAGAAGAAGAAAAACAAGCCTTGAAACTTCAAGACCGCTGTGAGGCGGCTGGCCTTACTTGTCGGGTTCTACACGGCAGAGAGGGCTTGAAAGCGGCTGCCTCATGGGATGAAGCAGATACGGTTGTCGCGGCGATGGTGGGCATGGCAGGCCTCGAACCGGTTGTCTGGGCGCTCGAAGCTTCGAAGCAGGTGGCTTTGGCCAACAAAGAGACCTTGGTCGCCGGGGGAAACCTGGTGATGAGTCTGGCGAAAGAGAAGAATCGGCCGATCTTGCCGGTAGACAGTGAACATTCGGCCATCTGGCAATGCCTTCGTTCTGGATCTGCCGAGGAAGTGGAGACGATTTTTCTGACTTGCTCGGGCGGCCCATTCCGCGGAAAATTGCGGGCGGAACTGGAAACGGTGACAAAAGCGGAAGCTTTGGCACACCCGACCTGGAAAATGGGTGGTAAAATCAGCATTGATTCGGCGACCTTGATGAACAAAGGCTTGGAATTGATTGAAGCGTGCCATTTATTTTCTTGCTCGGAAGAACAGGTTGAGATTGTTGTCCACCCGGAAAGTATTATTCATTCGATGGTTGGTTTTCGGGATCATTCTGTGATTGCGCAACTGGGCTTCCCGGATATGAGACTGCCGATTCAGTTAGCGCTGACGTGGCCCCAGAGGCTTCCTTCTTTGGAACCCAGGTTTGACCCCTTTGCGGAAGAGGCTAGAACGCTTCATTTCGAGAGGCCGGATGAGGAGACGTTTGGTGCCCTAGCCCTTGCCAGAGCCGCTCAGCGAGAAGGCGCGTGTTTACCTATTGTTTTAAATGCGGCCAATGAAGTAGCGGTACACTATTTTCTTAACGGTGACTTGCGTTTCTTAGCGATAAGCGAGATTACCGAAAGGGTGATGGCTAAGTTTTCCAATGCACCGTACGAGGCCAGCATGGACTTAGAGACCATCCTTGACATTGACAGGAAGGCCCGGCGCTACGCCGGAGAATTATGTGAATTATGAACCAATTACTCGGAATCCTTGCCGGCTTACTGATCTTGGGGATCATGCTGGCTTTACATGAGTTCGGACATTACATTGCCGGACGACTGTTGGGCTTCAAGATTATTGAATTTAGTATTTTTATGGGGCCTAGGCTTTTCAGCTGGGAGAAGAACGGCATTAAGTATTCGTTGAAACTGATTCCGATTGGCGCCTCGGTCGAGTTTGCCGGTGAAAATTCATCCGAAGAGGAAGACGAGTCAGAGGAGCCCTATGTTCCGGGACCCGGTGATTTCTATGAGAGACCTCGCTGGGCGAGAGCGATTACGCTTTTGGCTGGACCTTTTATGAATCTCTTAACGGCATTTCTTGTTTTTGCTGTAATGAATATGTCGCTGGGGTTCTCCACAACGAAAATCGGAGCTGTCGCTGCGGACTCTTTGGCTGCCCGTGCGGGTGTCGAAGCTAATGAACGGGTTGTGGCAATCGGTTCTTACAAGGTAAATACGAACCTGGACCTTTCCATTGGCCTTCAATTGCAAGATCAAACCAAACCTTATGACTTACGCGTGGAAACGGCGAATGGGCAAGAGAAGACTTATACGATCGAACCGGCCACGAGAGTTCAATATGTCTTAGGGATATCCGTCTTAGATGATAACGGGGTTCCGGTCATTCAAAGCCTTGATACCGAAAGAAACCCGGACGCTACGAAGTTTGTCTTGGGCGATCGCGTCTTAGAAGTCGATGGAAACAAGGTCACATCCGTTGATTTACCAGAAGCCTTACAAGCGGCGGACGGCTCGGCACCGATCAAGGTAAAGGTCTTCCGCGGAAGTTCGGAAGTAGAGCTAGAAGTGAAGTTAGCCCCCGTTGATACGGCCATCCCCTTGGGTATTAGTCTTGAAGGGAATGAAACGGCGATTGAAGCGATTCCTTATACCTTGTCCTATATGTGGTCTTATACCAAGGGCACTGGCGCGATTTTAGGCCAGGTCTTCACCGGACGTATTGCGGCCCAAGATTCATTAACCGGCCCAGTTGGGATCGTGAACATCTTCAGTGATGTGGTCAGTTCCGGCTATGATTTCCGTGTCATTGTCATTCAGCTGGCTTCGCTCTTTGCGATGGTCTCCCTCGCCCTGGGGATCGGGAACTTGCTCCCGATTGTCCCCCTAGATGGCGGGCAATTACTCTTGTTGCTGATCGAAACGATTCGCAGAAAGAGACTGAGTGAGAAGACGCAAAATATCGTGACGATGGCTGGCGTGATTTTCGTCTTAGCCTTGGCGGTCTTAGCGCTCACCTTCGACTTAGGGAGGATCTTCGGCGGCTAAGCCGGAGACTCCTTGCTAGAAGCCTTCTCTTTCGGTACTTTATAGAGACTTGATCTTGACAGAACAGGAGTGTCATTTTGGCAGCAAATCAGACGATCATCCAGCTTTTGGAAGAGCTCATTCCCGGAGCCTCCGGGCTTATGCGGACCAGACTGGAAGACCAGGGCTATGATGGAGAGAATTTCATTCAAGAACTTCACGGCTGGCCGCATAAGCTTAGCCGTGTTTCTTTGAGTCGCTTCGGTGACCTGAAGATTTATGTCACCACCTCAAAGGCCATTTCAGGGGAAATCTTAGCTGCGTTAGAAAAAACACTCAGTTCCGGTTTGGAGCTACAATCCTGCAAAATCTTTTTGCACTTGGAAGAAGGCACCCTCAAGCAAGAGAACCTCATTTGCAAACTCTTGCCCTGGGCCGGGGAAGAGATGATCCGTGAGGACTTTGCTGTGTTTAATGTCCTCTTGCCGGATCTTCGCTGCACTTCAGAAGAAGCGAATCTGACGATCCAAATTCCTTCGGGTCAGCGAAAGATTTTTACAAAGGACAATGTCCATCGTTTACGCAATTTCTTTGAAGAACGCACGGGGACAGAGCTCAAGATCTCGATCCAAAATGGCCACACCGAAACTTATGTGGCTGGTGATTTCCTCGATAGCCGCGAAGAAGCCTTTTCTGATCTGGCTTTTGAAGCCGCTCCTTACCAAGAGATGAACCAAGCGCTAGCCGAACTCTCGGAACCTGTGCGTATTCTTAATGAGCAGGGAGAACCAGAGCTGATTGGTGTTCCCAAGAAAAAAGCAGCGCCGAAAGAGAACGGAGCGAAGAAAAATTACCGCAGTAAACAACCGTCCACGCTCCTCTGGGGCAAAATGGATCAGCGATTGGAACTTACCGCGCTTGATCGGCTCGATGCCGAATCTGGACGCGTTAGTGTTTACGGCAAAGTGGCCTTCTACGAGTCCCGTCTGGTCAGTAACAATACCCGTTCCTTAGTCAAGTTTGCCATCCATGGCTTGGAGGGGGCGATTTCATGCGTCCTTTTCCTGCAAAGTCCCGAGGCAGAAGAAGAGCTCCACCAGGAAGTGAAAGATGGTGTCTGGATCCGAGCGGATCTGGATGTGAGTTATGATGGAAAGTTCAGCAAAGACTTGCAAGGTACGGTACGAGGGATCTGCAAGGCCGAGGCACCACCAGCACGTCAAGACTTCGCTCTGGAAAAACGTGTGGAACTTCATCTCCATACGAATATGAGTGCGAAAGACGGCTTTATCCGCCCCTCCGAACTGGTGAAATTGGCTGATTCTTTTGGCATGCCTGCTGTGGCCATCACAGATCACGGGGTGGTTCAATCCTTCCCGGAAGCCTGTAAAGCCTTGGACGAGAGGCGGGCGAAAGGCAGTCAGATGAAGCTGATTTACGGCTGCGAAATCTACCTGATGGAAGACGGCGATGCGATCGCTTATGGCTTCGGGGACCTGCCCATCGGCGACAGCTTCGTCGCCCTGGATCTAGAAACGACGGGGCTCGATCCTGCGGAAAATCGGATTATCGAGATCGGTGCCGTTCGTTTCCGCAGAGAGGATAGTGGCCATTATTTCCCGGAAGATCGTTTCCAGACCTTCGTCAATCCGGGGATTTCCGTCCCTCCTCAGGTCACAGAGATCACGTCCATTACCACAGAAATGGTCATGAGCGGCCTGGAGACGGCGGAAGCCCTGGCAAAACTCCATCAGTTCTTAGGTTCTGATCCGGTCGTCGCGCACAATGCCCTTTTCGACCTGGGCTTTCTTCGCTATGAGGCCTATCGCGTCAAGAGCTATGAAGAGCCCAAGCTCAAGTTCAACCCGGTGCTGATCGATACCTTGGCCTTTTCCCGCTATGCCATGCCGGAACTTCGCCACCATAAATTGGGCGATGTCGCGAAGGCACTTCAGGTCTCCTTGCAGCAGGCGCACCGAGCCGTCGACGACGCGATCGCCGCAGGCTTCATCTTCGCCAAGCTCTGGGCAAAAGAAGCGTTCATTCCGCTTCGGGAGCTCAATCACAAGGCCGGCCAGAAGACACTCGAAGAGATCAAGGAGTTTCGCAATAAACCCTACCACGCGGTGGTCTTGGTGCAAGATCTCTTGGGTCTCTACAATCTCTACCGCCTAGTTTCCGAGTCGCATGTGCGCTACTTCAAAATGAAGCCTCGAATTCCCCGGAGCCTTCTGACCTACCTTCGTAACGGCCTGATCTTGGGTTCCGCATGCGAGGCCGGCGAAGTCTTCCGGAGTATCACTCGCATCTACAAAGAGCAGAAAGGGGACTTTGCTTCGGCCAAAGCCGCCTTAGCCGAGGATAAAGCCGCACTGAAGGCTGCCCGTTTCTACGACTATCTCGAGATTCAACCCCTCCAGAACAATGCCTTCATGCTTGAGAAAGAGGACAATTTCGTAGAGTCTGAAAATGATCTCCAGAATTTAGATCGCCTTGTCTTGACCTTGGGCGAACTTGCGAAGAAGCCGGTCGTGGCCACCTGTGATGCGCACGTCTTAAATAAAGAAGATGTAATCTATCGGCAAATCCTGCAGGTCGCCTCTGGTTTCGAAGCCCAGGAGAATCCGACCGAACTCTACTTCCGTAGCACGGATGAAATGATGGCGGAATTCTCCTGGTTGCCAGAGGAGACCGCCCGCCGCCTCGTTATCGAAAACCCGCAGAAAATCGCAGCCCGAGTTGCGCCGGATCTCCGGCCTTTCCCCCAAGGAACCTTCCCGCCGGTCATCTCCGAAGCAGCGGATGAAGTCATCCAAGTGACCTGGGATACCGTTCGCAGCCGTTACGAAAAAGACGGTAAGATCCCGGAAAGTATTCACGCACGGGTCGAGAAAGAACTTCGTTCCATCATCGACAACGGCTTCGGCATCATGTATTACATCTCGCATAAATTGGTCAAGAAAACCAATCAAGATGGCTATATTGTGGGCTCGCGTGGTTCGGTTGGTTCGTCGGTCGTCGCCTTTTTCTGTGGCATTTCCGAGGTCAACCCTCTGCCGCCTCACTATGTCTGTCCTTCTTGCCATGAAACAGAGTTTGCAAAAGAGGGGCTCTATGGTTCCGGCTTCGACCTGCCGCCAAAGAACTGTCCCAGCTGTGGAGCCAGTTACATCCGTGATGGGCAGGATATTCCTTTTGAAACCTTCCTGGGTTTCAATGGCGATAAGCAACCCGATATCGACTTGAACTTCTCCGGAGAATATCAATCGACAGCCCACCAAACGATTGAAATCATGTTTGGGACGGAGCATACCTATCGAGCCGGTACCATCACCGGTTTTGCGGAGAAAAATGCGGCCGGCCTCGTCTTGAAATACATGGAAGAGAGCGGCATTTTCCTGACCAAAGCCGAGATCAGCCGCCTGGCTCAAGGGCTCAACGGCGTCAAACGAAGTACCGGCCAACACCCGGGCGGCATTGTCGTCATCCCAAAAGATCGCGAAATTTACGATTTCACCCCGATTCAATATCCAGCGGATAAAGAAACGGCGGTCATGAACACGACCCATTTTGACTTCAACTCCATGCATGACACGATCTTGAAGTTGGATATCTTAGGCCACGATGACCCGACGATGTTAAAGGTTATGAGTGACTACACCGGCGTCAAAATCGAAGAGATTCCCATTCCGGACGAGAAGGTCATGGGGCTTTTTACATCGACCGAGCCACTTGGCCTCAAACCCGGCAGTTCTCCGGCGGATTGTGGCAGTCTGGGCTTGCCGGAAATGGGCACCCGTATGGCCCGTGACATGATTAAAGAAACGAAGCCGACGAAGTTTTTCGACCTCGTGCAGTTGATGGGCTTGTCTCACGGAACCGATGTCTGGAACGGCAATGCCCAGGACCTGATCCGCAACGGCACGGCTACTATCAATGACGTCATTGGTTGTCGTGACGGCATCATGACGAACCTGATTAACTGGGGCCTTCCCCCGAAGCAAGCCTTCGATATCATGGAGAAAGTCCGTAAAGGCAAGGGCCTCACACCTGAACAAGAAAGTTTGATGCGGGAGAATCAGGTTCCGGAATGGTATATTGAGTCGTGTAAGAAGATCAAATACATGTTCCCGAAGGCGCATGCGGCTGCCTATGTCATTTCCTCTTTGCGCGTCGCATGGTTCAAGGTTTATAAGCCAGCCGCCTATTATGCTGCCTACTTCAGTGTACGGGCTGACGAGTTTGATTATCAGTTGATGTGCCAGCCTTTAGCCAAGATTTCGGCTATGCGTGAAGACATGCAGAACCGCTTCCACGAGCTGACGGACCGCGAAGTCAAAATCTACTACATCATCGAACTCGTGGAAGAAATGTACCTGAGAGGGCTCACGTTTGCGGAAATTGATATTGAAAAGGCCGGGACCAGACGCTTTGACGTCCTCGATGAGAAGACGATTATGCCGGCACTGAATACCATCCCGCAGATCTCTACGGCGATGGCAGAAGGGATTGTGCAGGCAAGAGTCAATGGGCCGTTTAAAAGTCACGAAGATTTACAGAGGAGAGCAGGGCTTGGCCAATCGGCAGTGAAGTCCATGGCCGATGCTGGTGTTTTGGACTATATCCCGGAAACGGCGCAGCTTTCGCTCTTTGATATGTTCTAGAGGGGATGCATGATGAAATGGGTCAAAGTGATTTTGCGCCAAGCGCTTCCTTCCTTTGACCGCGTCTACACCTATCGGGTGCCGGAGAAACTCCACGAAGATGCGGTCCCTGGGAGACGTGTGCTTTTTCCTTTTGGGAAAGGGGACCGGCTCGAAGAAGGCTATGTTTTCGCTGCGGCAGAAGAGCCAGAACAGGTGGCCAAGGACCTCTTTGCTTGCTTGGACCCAGTGCCCCTCCTTTTGCCGGAGCAATTGAAATTAGCGTCCCAGATGAAGC
>CAZCLL010000046.1:0-7172 GCA_964499555.1 uncultured Fastidiosipila sp. | reverse complement strand
TTATGGCCAAGCGATCTCAGTCATGTTGCCCGGAGGGGTCAAACTTCAATTGGCGGAAGAATTACGCCTGACCGAAAGAGGAAAGACAGAACTTCCGGAAGACTTCGTAAGCCACTGGGATCGGGCGAAAAGCGGAGTCGTGCCTTTGGCCGACCTTCAACGGGTAGGGTATACCCGTTCGGAAATCCGGCGCTGGGAAGACCTCGGGTGCTTGAGCCGAGAACATGATTTGAAACAACAAATCAAGCCGAAGACCGTTGAATACGTTGTGCTTGAGGATGAGGAGAGAGCGGCGACGCTTCTAGATGATCAATCCTTAGGTTCTATACAACAAGAAGAAGTGATCCGTTTCTTGTTGCTGGAAGGCGAGGCGCAAACGATTGACCTCATCCAGGCCTGTGATGTGAAGCGAGGAACGCTAAAAACCTTACAGAAGAAAAAGCTAGTGACTTTCGTTCGAAGAGCCCCAGATGAAGTGGACGAAAAGGATGTAGCAGAAGTTGAAGAGCCCTCCTCTCATGGAGAACCGCAGCTCACCGAAGAGGACTTGACGAAGGAGCAGCAGGCGGCTTTGGCCACGATCAGAGAAGCCTTAGAGGAACCCTGGCAAGCCGGGGATGTGCCGGCGGAGTTCTTGCTCTTCGGTGTGACGGGGAGCGGGAAGACGGAAGTTTACCTGAAGGCGGTCAGGCACGCGAGAGAGCTGGGACAACAGGCCTTGGTCTTGGTGCCGGAAATTTCTTTGACGCCGCAGATGACGGGTCGATTTGAGCTGGCTTTTCCGGGGGAGACGGTGGTGATGCACAGCCGTTTGACGCCCCGGGAACGCTTCGATCGCTGGGAGAAGGTTCGTCTGGGGAAGGCTTCCATCGTGATCGGGGCGAGGTCTGCGATCTTCTCACCCTTGGAGAAGCTGGGCTTGATTGTGATCGATGAAGAACAGGAAACTTCCTACCACTCGGAGATGAGTCCGCGCTATCAGGCGTCGACGATTGCGAGGCTGCGGAGTCGAAATGAGGGGGCCGTGCTGGTTTTGGGCTCGGCGACCCCGTCCCTGGAGACCTGGCAAAGAGCGAGGGAAGGGAAGGCCAGCTTACTGACGCTCCCTGACCGGCCGGGGCATCGGGCGCTTCCTTCGACGGAGATTATTGATCTGCGGCGGAGTTGGAACAGCGACACGGATGGCCTTTTGAGTGCGGAACTGCTTGAGGCGATGACCGGTGCCTTGGCTCGTGAGGAGCAAGTCTTGCTCTTTTTGAACCGCCGTGGCTTTGCCCGTGTAGCCCTCTGCCAAACTTGCGGGGAGGCAGTGGAATGCCCCAATTGCGCGGTCGGCCTGACCTATCATCTGGGGCGAAAGCAGCTGGTTTGTCATTATTGTGGGCATACGCAGGCGGTGCCACAGTTCTGCCCGCATTGCGGGGAAGAGGCGGTGATCCTTCACGGGGCAGGGACGCAGAAGCTGGAGACTATATGCGAAAGGCTTTTCCCCGGGGTGACGATTGTACGCATGGATCAAGACGAGACGAAGCGGGCAGGTTCACACGCCAGGTTACTCAAGACGTTTCAGGAGGCCAAAGCCGCCATCTTGATTGGTACCCAGATGATTGCGAAAGGACATGACTTCCCGAGGCTTACGGTGTCGGCAATTCTCTCCGCTGACCAGCTACTTGGACGCAATGATTTTCGGGCGGCAGAAACGGCTTTTCAGCTCATGACCCAAACGGCGGGGCGAGCGGGTCGGCGGGACCTTCCTGGAAAAGTCTTTATCCAAAGCTTCAATGTGGATCATTACGCGGTGGAAACGGCTGCCAAACAGGATTATCTGGCTTTTGTGGAGGAAGAGTTGCCCTTCCGGAAGACGCTTCGCTATCCCCCCTTTAGCGTAATGGCGACGCTTGGGATCACGAGTGAAAGTGAAGCGGATTGCGAGGAGACAGCCTATCGTCTCTATGCAGCATTGCAAAATTTTTTGCAGGACCCGGCTTGGGAAGGGGTGGAAGTTCTAAGGCCCGGACGCTCGCAATTGCAGCGTTTGCAAGGGCGTTGGCGTTGGCAATTGATCCTTCGCACTTCGCCAGAAGGAGGGATCCGGAAGCTGTCGACCTTGTGGCAGCGGGTGGCTTTGGCCAAAGTGGCCAAAGGGGTCAGACTCAGCTTCACATTAGATCCAGCGTAGCGTATACTGAAAGCAAGAGTAGTTATTTATCCGATTTGTGCAGGAGGAGAGACACATGAGGAAGAAGAAGCCACTACTTTGTATCGTATTAGCTCTTCTGATCCCACTCGTATTTGCGATGCCCATTTTTGCTGATATGGGGCCGAAACCATCGGTACATATCGCGTTTGAAGGGATGGGAAACAAGAAGTACATCATAGCCTTACTTCCGACAGCGAAAGGCTATGGTCCCTACTCTTCAGATGTCAAGGGAAATGAGTCAGCCGTAGACCTGATTTTTCGAAATCTCGCCGCAGAAGAAGGCCTCTATTACTGGGGGCAAGCCGAGACTTTGGAAGGGAGTGACACCTACGTTTGGGGCTATTACCCGCCGGAAGCGTTCAAGATTGCGCTTTATTTCCCGGAGCAAGAGGTGGCTGTAGTCAGTGACAAATTGTATGAACGCTATGCCTTCGATTCGTACTTTCGGGTGGATGGCACGGGGCTTTTCTTAGCTGGGCAAGTGGTACCCGGGAGCACGTTCGCAGTCAAGGCGACTTATCTATACCACCGGGAGATCTTAGGCTTCGTAGGGCGCGTACTTGTCACGCTTGTCTTGGAACTAGGGCTTGCCTATGTCTTGGGTTTCCGTCAGAAGAAGCAACGGAACCTGATTATCCTAGTCAACATCCTCACGCAGATCTTTTTGAATATTGTTTTGATTGTGGGCGGTGGTGACCTGACTTATTGGGTCTTCCCGATCGTTTATCTTTTCTTGGAAGTGCTGATTTTCCTTCTGGAAGCGGTCATTTACAGCTTCAAGCTGATTCCCGAGAGCGGGAAGACGATCGAGAAAGTTCATCCGGCCATTTATGCCCTCTTGGCCAATGCGCTTTCGGCTGTAGGAGGACTGATTCTGGGTCAGTATCTCTATCAGCTTGTGTAGGCTAGGTGCGCATGATCCGTGCGATGGACCCGTGCGGCCACAAATTGTTCACAAGTCGCTGGAAAATGATTGACTTTTCTCAGGTTTTGTGCGTTAGAAAACGCATGGCTTTGTGCTATAATTGCGCCCAAAAGGAGTACACATGGCCATTAGAAATATATTGACAGACGAAGATCCCCTCCTACGCAAGACTTCCCGTGAGGTGAAGGTTTTTGATGAGAGGCTTCAAGAATTAGTTGACGACATGATCGATACCTTGCACCAGACAGGCAATGGCATCGGTCTCGCTGCGCCGCAAGTTGGCGTTTTGAAGCGTCTTTTTATTATTGATATGCATGAAGAAGAAGGGGCGGAGCCCTTGGTCTTCATAAATCCTGAAATCTACGAGACAGAAGGAAGCCAGACCGGCCAAGAAGGCTGTCTCAGTGTCCCCGGTTATTGGGGAGAGGTCGAGCGCCCCGCCAAGATTAAGGTGCGTGCTCAAGACCGGCATGGCGAATGGTTCACCGTAGAAGCGGATGAGCTCTTTGCGGTTTGTATTTGCCACGAAAACGATCACTTAGACGGAATTCTCTACACCGATAAGGTGATTGGGGATTTGGTACAAGAGTAAGTGGTGGAAGCGTAAATTCATGGCAGATCCCCTTTTTCGGATTGTTTTTATGGGCACCCCGGCGTTTGCCGTCCCCTCTTTATTTGCGCTGGCGAAAGCCGGTATGAAACCCGTGTTAACGGTGTCTCAACCGGACAAGCCTTTGGGGCGGAAACGAATCGTTGTGCCGACACCGGTTCACCAGGCCTCTATTGATTTAGGCATTCCTTCCATCCAACCGACGAAGGTGCGTAATCAGGCCTTCCTTGATGCCATCACGGAAGCTCGCCCGGATTTTATCGTCACAGCAGCGTACGGGAGGATCTTAACAAATGAGGTCTTAGCCGTGCCTAGGTTGGCGGCAGTAAACGTCCACGGCTCTTTGCTTCCGAAGTATCGCGGAGCCAGCCCAGTCCAAGCGGCCCTCCTCCATGGTGACAAAATTACGGGGGTTTCCATCCCGCTCATGACCGAGAAAATGGACCAGGGACCCGTGTATCGCCAAGCCGAATTCTTGATTCCGGACGGCATGCGAGCGGATGGCCTGATGCTGGCCTTAGCTGATCTCGGTGCCGCCATTCTTCCGGAGACCCTGCTAGCCATTGCTTCTGGGCTTCGCCCCGTGCCGCAAGACGAGTCTTTGGCCTCCTACGTTTCTTTGTTGGCGAAAGAAGACGGTCTCATCTCGTGGACAGAGTCTGCTTTGCGGATCGAAGGGCAGATCCGGGGGCTCTATCCTTGGCCAAAGGCGCAGGCCGTCCTTGAGGGGCGTAAACTCATGCTTCTTCAGGGGAAGGCCTTCCCTCAATTACCCGTTCCCTTGGGCTTGGCCGTTCTCTTAGACCAGGTAAAGCCCGGCACACTCTTATCGACTGCCGATAAGAAGCTCTGGATCCAAACAGGTGATGGCATCCTTTGTGTTTCCGAATTGCAGTTTGCGGGTTCCAAGGCACTGCCAACGAGCGAATGTGCCCATAATTTTCGTCCGGGCCAGGTTCTGGAGGATGGCCAAGTATGAGTGAGACCGACCAAGATCCTATACGAAAACCGAAGTCGGCTTCTGCAAAGCGTAAAGCAAAGCGCTACCCGGCTCCCCAAAATGCGCGTGAGCTGGCGCTGGAAGCCCTACTGCAGGTCTATGAAGACCTTGCCTATTCAAATATCAGCCTCGATCAACTTCTGAAAAAATATCCCTTATCTGCGGAAGAGAAACGTTTTGCGACCGCCCTTTTCTACGGCACCCTAAGTGAAACCCCGGCTCTAGATGAGATGATCAGCCGCTATTCGAAACGCCCCTTAGCCAAACTTGACCCTGCTGTGCTCGCCATTTTGCGTATGGCGCTTTGGCAAATCTATTTTTCGGTGACTCCGGAATCCGCTGCCGTCAACGAAGCGGTTACGCTTTGCCGTTTGCGCGGTTACGGCTCCGCAAGTGGCCTGGTGAATGCGATCTTGCGAAGCGCCCTTCGAGAGGAAGCGGTGTTTACTCCGAAGTCCTTGGAAGCGGCGAGTGCGCTGCCTGAGGCTTTGGCCCAAGCCATGCTCACGTGGCTGGGTTCGGAGGAAGAAGTCATTGCCTTGGGCAAGGCACTTCGCGAAAACGAAGGCCTCAGCGTTCGGGTGCGGCAAGGCTCTCTTCCTGAGGTGCAGGAACTGTTGAAAAAAGACGGGGTTGAGATCTTGCCTTCCGCCTTTCAAGTGAATGCGATGCGTCTGAAAACCGGTGGGCGATCCCTTCCTAGCCTGGAAGCCTGGCAAAAGGGGCTGATCATAGCCCAAGGGGAAGGGGCGATGCTTCCTGCCTTGGCCTTGGCTCCGCAAAAGGGCGAAGTGATCGCTGACCTTTGTGCAGCACCCGGAGGGAAAAGCCTGCAATTGGCGGATCTTTTAGGGGAGGAAGGCTTGGTGCTAGCCTCGGATCAGTCGGCGAAACGGATGGGTTTACTGGAGAAGACGGCCTTACGCTTAGGACTTACGAATCTGGAATGTCAAGTGGCGGATGCCTCAGAGCTTCCGGTGTGGCCTTTTACGCGAGGAGCCGACAAGATTTTGGTCGATGTACCTTGTTCGGGTTTGGGGCTTCTGGCTTCGAAACCGGAACTCAAATTCCGTTTCGATCCAGAGCAGGTCCGGGAAACGCTCATTCCGGTCCAGAAGAAGATTTTGGCTCGTGCCTCTGCCTATTTGCCGGCTGGTGGCTACTTGGTCTATTCGACTTGTACCGTAAATCCGGAAGAGAATGAGGGGGTCGTTGACGATTTCTTACAGGAACATACAAATTATCAACTCGTGTCGCTGCGAGGGAGACTGCCTGAGGAAGTAGAGAAAAACTTACTTGCGAAAGACCCTTCGCTGGAGGCGGCTTTGGCCCGAGGAAGGATCACGCTCTGGCCGCATAAAGTGAAAAGTGAAGGATTTTTCGTTGCCTTACTGAAAAAGGAGTAGGAACTATGGATAAATTGAACATTTATGACCTGAGCCCGGCGGAACTGTCTGCTTGGCTCGACGAAGAAGGGGAGGCCCCCTATCGATTGCGCCAGATCCGTCAATGGCTGATGCGCGGGGTGACCTCGCCTGAAGAGATGACGGATCTATCAAAAAAAATGCGTGAGAAGCTGGATAAGAGCTTCCGTTTCGACGGTCTTCGCCTGATGGATCGCCTGCAATCGGCGGAAGATGGAACGACGAAGTATGTTTGGGAACTCTTAGACGGGAATGTGATTGAGAGCGTCTTCATGCGCTACCGAAGTGGCACCTCAGTCTGTGTGTCCTCGCAAGCTGGTTGCCAAATGGGTTGCAAGTTCTGTGCTTCTTCGCAAATGGGATTCGGCAGGAACTTGACGACGGGCGAATTGATCGCCCAAGTGGCGCTCATTGCGAAGGATCAGGAGACGAGAATTGACCATGTGGTGATTATGGGAATTGGGGAGCCTATGCAGAATTACGACAATGTGGTCTCCTTCTTGAAGACGTGTAATGACCCGACGGGCTTTAATATCAGCATGAGACGCATGACGGTCTCAACTTGCGGCCTAGTACCTCAAATGCTAAAATTTGCGGAAGAAGGCATGCCTGTAACCTTAGCGGTATCGCTTCATGCGCCGACGGATGACTTGCGTCAAGAACTGATGCCAATCGCCAAGAAGTATCCTCTTGCCGAACTGATGAAGACCTGCCGGGAGTATGAGAGGATTACGGGTCGCCGCATTACCTTTGAGTATGCCCTGTTCCGTAATGTGAACGACAGACCCTTACATGCGGAACAACTGGCCACGCTACTTCAAGGTACTTTATGCCACGTGAATTTGATCCCGGCTAATGAGGTTCCCGGCACGGATCTTGAGCGCTCCGAGGCGAGTTCTGTGGAACGTTTTGCGGCCATTCTGGCGGATCGCGGGATCCCGGTTACGGTTCGCCGAGAACTTGGAGCGGATATTATGGCCGCTTGCGGCCAATTGAGGAGAAATGTTTTGTCA
>CAZCLL010000045.1:15346-17424 GCA_964499555.1 uncultured Fastidiosipila sp. | reverse complement strand
ACGGCGGTGTGGATATCTACATCCACAGAACCCAGCTGGACAACAACATCATTGAAGACTTGGAGTCTTATAAGGGCGCTGAGATTCAGATTCTGGTAACTCAGTTTGATCCGGACAGGAAGCGTCTCAGAGTCTCCGGCTCGAGAAGAGCCCTGATCAACCGTGAGCGTAAGAGCAGAGCCGATGAGGTCTGGTCTACCATCGCTGTTGGCGACATCTATGAAGGCGTTGTCCGTAATCTGACCGATTTCGGTGCTTTCGTTGATATCGGCGGCGTGGACGGTCTGGTTCACATCAGTGAGCTGTCTTGGAACCGCATTAAGCACGCGTCGGAAGTCGTTGCTGTTGGCGACGTGATCCAAGTCTATGTCAAGGACTTTGATAAAGAGAAGAAGAGAATTTCTCTGGGCTTCAAGCGTATCGAGGATGATCCGTACCACAACATCGAGGAGCGTTTCCCGATCGGTTCGATCGTCCATGGTAAGGTTGTCCGTATGTTCAACTTCGGCGCTTTCGTAGAGATTGCTGAAGGGGTTGACGCGCTTTGCCACATTTCTCAGATCTCTTCCGTGAGACTCAACAAACCGTCTGATGTGCTCAAGGAAGGCCAGGAAGTAGATGCCAGAGTGCTCGAAGTGTCTGATGACGCTCGCCGCATCAGCATCAGCATCAAGGATGTTTCTCCGATCGACGATCTGATTGGCGATGCGGCTGAACAACAGTCCAAGCGTCAGGAAGCCCGTGAGAAGAAGTCTGCGGACAAGGCACCGAATTCGTATAAGGACAGCCGTCAGAAGGCGCATGAGCCGTCTGATATGGAGAAGGCGTTTGCCGCTGCCAGAGCTGCCTTAGAAGAGAGCGAAGAGCAGACGGAAGAAGTCGCTGCTGACGATGTTGAAGCTGCTGAGGAAGCCGAAGTCGTTGTTACAACGGCTCCTGAGAGCGAGACGTTTGAAGAAGAGACGGCAGAAGTAGAAGAAACCGTTGCTGAAACTGTGGAAACAGCGGAAGTTACTCCCGAGACATTCCATGAAGAAACAGCAGAAGTATCAGAAGATGCAAAAGAAGAGACAGAGGCGTAATCTCTTACGTCCACCGGTAACGGGGCTGTTAGCTTAAGCAGATGAAGAGAATTCTATGTGAACTTAAGGGAAACTAGCGCGCGTAGAGCGTGCCAGTTTCCCTTTTCCCATGAGGAGGTTATTTAATGGGTAAGTATAAAGAAGAAATTATGAACTCCTTGGCTGCACATGTGCAGGCCAACGGCGGCAAGAATTTGAACTGTGCAACCAATTGGGATATCTGGACGGCACTGTCTAGAACGATCAATCAGATGGTAGCCACCAATTGGGTGGATACCAGAAATACCTACAATGATGGTCGTCAGCAGCATTACATGAGTGCGGAGTTCTTGGTGGGCCGTTCGACCTTGAACAATCTGGTCAATTTGGATATTTATGATGATGCGAAGGAAGCCTTAGCTGACTTAGGCTACGACATCAACGATGTCTTAGAAGAAGAAACCGACGCAGCGCTTGGCAACGGTGGTTTGGGCCGTTTGGCCGCTTGCTTCATGGATTCCTGCGCCACGCTGGATCTTCCGGTCACGGGTTACGGTATCCTTTATCGCTACGGTCTATTCAAGCAGCGTTTCGAGAATGGCTATCAGGTGGAGTATCCGGATTCCTGGATGGAAGACGGCTTCTCTAGTGTTATTGAGCGCAATGATCGCCGTCAATTGGTTCATTACAATGACATGGATGTCTGGGCGGTCCCGATGGATCTGCCGATTACGGGTTATCACACGAAGAACGTGAATTCCTTACGTTTGTGGAAGGCGGAGCCGGCAGAAGAGTTTAACTTCAACCTCTTCAATTCTCAGCGTTTTGATGATGCGGTTCGCGAGCGAAATCGCGTGGAAGATATTTGGCGTGTCCTTTATCCGAATGACTCGACCTATGACGGGAAAGTCTTGCGGGTTCGTCAGCAGTACTTCTTCGTTTCCGCTTCTTTACAGGATATTATCCGCAGACATAAGAAGCATCATGGGGACGTCAGAACTTTTGCTGAGCATAACT
>CAZCLL010000045.1:9532-15336 GCA_964499555.1 uncultured Fastidiosipila sp. | reverse complement strand
ACCCGGTCATCGGGATCCCTGAGCTGATTCGCCTTCTAGGGATCGAAGGTTTGTCTTTTGAAGAGTCCTGGGAAATTGCGAAGAAGAGCTTTGCCTACACCAACCACACGATTATGGCGGAAGCCCTTGAGAAGTGGGATGTCAGCATCTTCCAATTCCTGTTCCCGGATATTCTGGACATTATCCGCCGCATTGACCAGATGTTCCGTCAAGAAATGACGGATCGAGGCGTGCACCCCGGTGCCATCGATTACATGGCCATTATTGGCAACAATCAAGTGCACATGGCTTGGCTCGCTTGCTATACCTGTTTCTCGATTAATGGTGTTGCGAGACTTCATACTGACATCTTGATCAAGGACACGCTCCATGACTGGTACGCAGTCTTCCCGGAGAAGTTCTCCAACAAGACCAATGGCGTGACCCCTCGTCGTTGGCTCCGTAACTGCAACCCGGAGCTGGCCGAGCTTCTGACGGAGCTTCATGGTAGCGACACGTGGGTAAGTCACTTGGATGAATTGAAAACACTTCTTCCGTATCAGAATGATCCAGAGGTCTTGAAGCGTTTCCAAGCAGTGAAGCGTCAACGCAAGGTCAAGGTCGCCCAGATGGTCAAACGCCAGCGCGGTCTGGAGATTAATCCGGATGCCCAGTTCGATATCATCATCAAGCGCCTTCATGAATATAAGCGCCAGCTCTTAGATGCCTTCTATGTGCTGGATCTCTACTACCGGATCAAGGAAGATCCTTCGAAAGACTACACGCCTCGGGTCTTCTTCTTCGGCGCGAAGTCTGCACCGGGCTATGTTCGTGCAAAAACGATCATCAAGTTCATCAATGAAATCACCAATCTCGTCAACAATGATCCTACTGTTTCGAACGTGATCAAGGTGGTCTTCGTCGAGAACTACAATGTCTCGAAGGCGGAATTGCTCTTCCCAGCCGCTGATGTTTCCGAACAGATTTCGACCGCAGGCCTCGAAGCTTCTGGTACCGGCAACATGAAGTTCATGATGAACGGGGCGGTTACCTTGGGCACAATGGACGGAGCCAATATCGAGATCTCGCAACAGGCAGGGCTTGAGAACATCTACATTTTCGGTGCGACCGTAGAAGAACTGGAGCGCATCCGTCATTCCTACAATCCGCGTTGGCAGTACGAGAACGTGCCCGGCTTGAAGCGAGTCGTAGACACGCTGGTTGATGGAACCTTCAACGATGACAATCAAGGGATCTTCCGCGACCTCTACAACAGCTTGCTGGATGGCACAAGCTGGGAAAAGGGTGACAATTACTACGTGCTGGGCGATTTCGAAGATTATCGCCGCGTGAAAGACCAGGTTGCCGTTGACTTCAATGACAAAGAAACCTGGAACCGCAAGTGCTGGAACAATATCTGTAACTCCGGCTTCTTCAGCTCAGATCGTACCATTCGCGAGTATGCGTCGGAGATCTGGAAGGTTGAGCCGAAGGCCATTCAGAACTAAACGCTATCCGGAATCGATCGGTCATGCTAAAGAAAAGCGCTTCTTGCCACTTGGTGGGGAAGCGCTTTTCTCTGCGATCAAATTCCGCTACCGCGTAAGAGCCGCTCTTGGTTTGGGTAGAGTTTCCGGCTGAGTGGATTCGTGCGCTTGAGGCCCGATTGGTTCACCACAAGATCGATGGGGTGGTCATGTGGACCCCGGGGCAAGAGATCTTGGGCCAACATGAAGCGTCTTTGTGGTGCGAGGAGTAAAGCGCTGTCCCCTAAGCGCTCGATATAGCGGTCATAGTAGCCGCCGCCATACCCCAGACGATAGCCTTCCTGATCGATTAGTAAGGCCGGGACGATAAGAAAGGTCTCATAGTATGCTGTGGGTTCGGAACGTGTTTGGGGTTCATCGCTCGCAAGGTTCGTCGGGAAGGGGATCGATCTTCGAGGTTCTACGAGTCCAGTCTTACGATGTTCCAGATCCTCCCACAGGATCTTGCCGTCCCGGATTGGCAGGGGATAGGCTTCCATCCTGGCACCAGCTTGGAGTGAGGATTCCACACGCGGGGCATAGAGGAGGAGGTCCGATCTTGCTGCGGCCAAATGGGTGAGGAGGGTCCTTGTGGGGAATTCCTCTTGTATGGAGATGTAGGAGATGATTGTGGCGTGTGGCGGAGCTGCGAGGAGGAAATCCTGGAGATGTTTGTTGATTCTTTGGTCTTCCTCTAGGGTGGGCAAGCTTTTTCTACGTTCCTTGGCCAAAGAACGTAGTTTCGCTTTATCCCTAATTACTTGGCTATGCATACTCAATTCTGAATTTTTCATTACAGTATCCTGGCACACTGCCCCTTCCATGGCTTATCACTATAATGATTGTACTACAGCCTACAAATAGACTACGGAGCGTCCTCCTTTGGAGAAAAGAAAATGAAGGATCAATCGGATTTGAATCAAACCGTTCCTGGCGGTCAGGGGCAGCAAGGAAACAACACGCCGAAGAAGAAGAAACGTAAGATCAGACCTTTGATCTTGGTTCTGGACCTTCTCATCATCGGTATGATTGTCAGCGGTGTCTGGCTTCTTGCTGAACCTTACTATGTCGCGTGGAAACAAGATCAAGTGATGGATCAGATTTTTGCCAAGATGGATGAGATCGGTACGGCGCCGGATGGAACAAGCGCCGAGCCTACGCCGACGCCAACCGGTCAGGGCGTTGATGTATTGACTCCTGGCGAGGATGACTTTTTTGAAGGCATCTGGGTGGATCCCAACGTAAACCACATTCCCGGGGAAGGCTGGGAAGATTTCGGTGGGGAAGAGACGACCCCCACAGAAGAAGGCTACTATGTTCCGAATTCGGTCCAGTTAATTCCCATGGGGCGAATTAAGATTGAGAGTATCGGCCTGGATCTTCCGCTCTTAAAAGGGGCGGAGTTAGTTCCCTTACGTTATGGAGCTGGCTGGTATGAATCTTCCTCAAGACCGGGAAGCCAAGGGCGTGCGACGATTCTAGGCCATACAATGATGACCAATAGCAAACGCTTTTTCAGTCGTTTACCGGAAACGTCCCCTGGCCAGAAGATCACGATTGAGGAAAAGAACCGGACCTTACATTACGAGATCTATGAGGTGAAGTACGTCAGTGTGAACGATCTTCCCAATTACTTAGTGAACTTTTCCATCCCTTCCGAGATCATGCTTGTGACCTGCTATAATCGCCCATATTGGGATCAGCGTTGTCTTGTGTTTGCCAGACTAACCGGGGTTACCTAAGCTCTCGCCTCTGTACCACAAGTCTGTTAAGTCTTTGTGCAGAAGATAGAGAAAAAAGCTCAAAATGATTCAGATAAACGCAAATATTAATATTGTAATAATTTTCATTTTTTGTTACAAGGCTTATTGACACAAGTTATGGATCTGGTTTACTCTTAGCACAGATAGACATAGAACCTGTTTGAGATGTCATAATCATGTGCTCATCCAATTTAGTAAAAGGAGATAAGGGTATGAAAAATGGTGAAAACATCAACGAGATCGTTGACAAGATTCCGAAGAACCTGGTGATTTACGGATACCTATTTACCGTAGCCAATAAGATTCAAGCAGCTGGAGATAAGGTGATGGATGGTTTGACCATGCGTCAGCAATTCCTCTTAGTATCTCTTTCCTTGTTTGATGATTATTCACCGACACTTCAGGAGTTAGCCCAAGTATTCGGCAGCTCCTATCAGAATGTGAAGCGTATGGCTTCCCAACTGGAAGAGAAGAACTACCTAGAGATTCGTAAGGATCCGATCGACCGCCGCAAGATTCGCATCGTCTTGAACAAGAAACAGTTTAATAAACTGCAGAAGACTTCCGAGACCGTCACCACAGATTTCATGAACAAGCTGTATGAGGGCTTAGAGTCTGCTGAGCTTGATACCGTAGCGAAGGCGCTTGACCGTTTCAACAAGAATCTCGACGAGATGACCGAGAAATAATCTAGTTTTGATACGCTAGGAGATCCTGGCGACAAGAGCTTATGGCTTCCATAGTAAGGCCGGAGGAGGGTCCCCCATACACTTCTCTGGCCTTTACGCATGTGGCAAGAGAGATGGCCTCATAGATCGCCTCTGTGGCAGCTGGCACGAGGACTTGGTATTCTTCTAAACTTAGGTCATTTAACGAACATTTTTTGCTGATCGCCATACGAACGAATTCACCCGAAAGATGGTGTGCATCGCGGAAGGGAATCCCTAAACGGACGAAATAATCTGCCAGATCCGTAGCATTTGTGAATCCGCCTTCTGCGGCGTGATGCATTTCCTCTATATTGACTTTCATGGTAGAGATCATGCCGGTGAAGGCCGGGAGGCAGAGCGTGACGGTGTCTAAGGCATCGAAGATGGCCTCTTTATCTTCTTGCATATCTTTGTTATAGGCCAATGGCAAGCTCTTCAACATGCCAAGTAACGTGAAAAGATAGCCGTAGACTCGCGCTGTTTTTCCGCGGGTCAGTTCTGCGACATCTGGGTTTTTCTTCTGGGGCATCATCGATGAACCGGTTGCATAGGCATCATCCAGCTCGATGAAACGAAATTCTTGGGAAGCCCAGAGGATGATTTCTTCGCTCAGCCGCGACAGGTGCATCATGACGAGGGAGAGTGTGAAGGCAAGTTCCGCTACATAGTCGCGATCACTTACCGCGTCTAAACTATTGCGCATCGGTGCGCGGAAACCTAATTTTTCAGCTGTAAAGAAGCGGTCAACAGGATAGGTGGAGACCGCCAGTGCGCCGGCTCCCAAAGGGCTGACATTCATTCTTTCCCGCCAGTCGCGAAGTCTCGATAAATCACGCAAGAACATATCGACATAAGCCAAGAGATGATGGGCGAAAGTAATGGGCTGCGCTCTCTGCAAGTGCGTATAGCCGGGCATAATTGTTTCGGTGTTCTGCGAAGCGAGGTCGAGGAGTGTCTCGCAGAAGTTCACGAGCATCTCTTGTAGCTCGAAGCTTTCGTCTCGCAGGTAGAGACGAAGGTCTGTGGCCACTTGATCATTTCGACTTCTGGCTGTATGAAGTTTCTTGCCGGCCTGCCCGATGCGGCTCGTTAAGACTTCTTCCACGAACATGTGAATGTCTTCCGCTTCCGGGTCGAAAGAGAGTGCACCAGATTCCAGATCGGCCAGGATGCCCAGAAGTCCTTCCCGGATTTGCGCTTCTTCTTCCTCCGTTACAATGCCGATTTTCAGGAGCATAGCTGCATGGGCGAGAGAACCTTGGATATCTTGGGCGTACATCCGGCAATCAAAAGAAATGGATGAATTGAAATCATTCACCTGACTTGCTGTGCCTTTTGCAAAACGACCTGCCCATAGTTTCTCTGCCATAGTTCTCTTTCCTCCCGTGGAATAAGAGAACAGGCCTTTCGGCCTGCTCTACAAATCATGTACTTTAGTCTAGCTTATTCTTGTGCTTCATGGTCCCGTAGACTTTTGTCGGGAGACCGAAGAGATTGATGAAGCCTTCTGCGTCTTTCTGGTTATAGACTTCTTCTTCGCCGAAGGAAGCAATGTCTTCATCGTAGAGCGAAGTTGCGGACGTCATGCCGGCCGGGAAGCAGTTGCCCTTGTAGAGCTTCACTTTGACTTCACCGGAGACGGTCTTCTGCGTCTCGTCGACGAAAGCGGAAAGCGCTTCACGGAGCGGATGGAACCACTGGCCGTTATAGACCAGTTCGGCAAACTTCAGGGAGACGTGGTCCTTGAAATGCATGGTGTCTTTTTCCAGACAGAGTTGCTCCAGCCAGCGGTGGGCTTTATAAAGGACTGTGCCGCCGGGGGTCTC
>CAZCLL010000045.1:7272-9522 GCA_964499555.1 uncultured Fastidiosipila sp. | reverse complement strand
GGGTCTCATAGACACCGCGGGACTTCATGCCGACCAGACGATTTTCCACGAGGTCTTCGATGCCCACGCCGTTTGCGCCGGCTACCTTATTCAGGTAACGCATGATTTCTACAGCACCGGTTACATCATCAGCCTTGACCGGGATGCCTTTGTCGAAGGTCAAGGTGACATAGGTCGCTTCATCGGGTGCAGCTTCCGGGGTGACCATGAGTTCCAGAATGGCTTCATAGTTGGGCTCGTTCGCCGGATTTTCCAGATCCATGCCCTCGTGGGAGAGATGCCAGAGGTTCTGGTCCTTGGAGTAGTTGGTCTCCTTAGTGACCGGAACCGGAACGCCTTTGGCCTCTGCATAGGCCAGTTCTTGTTCACGAGACTTGATGTCCCAGATACGCCAGGGTGCGATGATTTTCAGGTCGGGGGCCAAAGCCTTAATCGCCAGTTCAAAGCGGACCTGGTCGTTTCCCTTCCCGGTACAGCCATGGCAGATCGCCGTGCAGTTCTCGAGGCGAGCGGTCTCGACCAGTTTCTTGCCGATCAGGGGACGTGCGGTTGAGGTACCTAAAAGATAGCTGTTCTCATAAACCGCTTGGGCTTTGAGCGTGGGATCGACACCGACGCCTACATCGCCGCAATACGCGACGACTTCGCAGTCGTAGTTTTCTAAGAGCCAGGGGATGATTACGGATGTGTCCAAGCCGCCTGAGTAGGCGAGCAATATACGTTCTTTGGCCATATTTCCTCCATTTATGCAAAAATTATTAATATTTTCCAAATAATATACGAAGAGCCTGTGTAAAACAAGTGAACACTTTTATAGTAGCCCCGAAAGAGCCCACTTACAAGCCTAGAGGTGGGTTTTCGAATGAAAATCCTATGCTATAATTGCGTTTGGAAATTTAACTTTATTTGTCTTTTATGGAGGTTAGTAAAAAATGAGTGAAAGAACCGGTTCAATTAAGGTAAGTACAGAAAATATCTTCCCGGTGATTCGTCAATGGCTTTATACAGACAAGGATATTTACATTCGTGAGATCGTTTCGAATGCTGCAGATGCCATTACGAAACTGGAGCATCTGCGCACGATGGGCGAGTTTGCTAGTGACAAGCCCTATTACTTCATCAACGTGATTTTCGATTCGGAGAAGGGGGAAATTGTTGTTGAGGACAACGGGATCGGCATGACTGAAGAGGAGATTGATGAGTACATCAATCAAATTGCGTATTCCGGTGCCATGGCCTTCGTTGAGCAGTATCAGGATAAAGGGGACAGCTCCGGTGGCGTGATTGGTCACTTCGGTCTGGGTTTCTACTCCTCGTTCATGGTCTCTGACAAGGTCCGCATCGATTCGTTGTCTTGGCAAGAGGGAGCGAAACCTTCGTTCTGGGTGAGCGAAGATGGGACGTCCTACACGATGGGCGAGGGGATGAAAGAGAGCCGCGGTACCCGCATCACCATGAGCTTGAATGAGGAGGCCAAAGCCGAGATCAAAGGCTATGAGCTCCGCCAGGCACTGAACAAGTACTGCCAGTTTATGCCCTACCCGATTTTCTTCCGCGATACCGTGCAAGAAGAAGAGAACCTGAAGAGACGTCAAGAACAGCAGGAAAAAGAGCGCAAGGAAGCCGAAGAAAAAGGCGAAGAGCTACCCGAACAAGAAGTGCTGACGATAGCAGAACCCACACAGCTGAATGAGACGCTGCCGCTTTGGCAAAAAGACCCGAAAGAAGTCACGGACGAAGAGTATAAGGCCTTCTACCACAAAGTCTTCAATGACTACAAAGAGCCGCTTTTCTGGATCCACTTGAACATGGACTACCCCTTCCGTTTGAAAGGGATCTTGTACTTCCCAGAAGCGGAGGAACATATCGATACCTTGGCTGGGCGTATTAAGGTCTATTACAACCAGGTCTTTGTGGCGGATGATGTGAAGGAATTGATCCCGGATTATCTCTTCTTGCTGCGAGGCTGCATTGACAGTCCGGACCTGCCGCTCAATGTGTCTCGTTCGGCGCTGCAGACGGACAGCCAATTAAAGAAGCTTTCTGGCCATATCGTGCGTAAGGTGGCGGATAAGTTGGTCGCGCTAGAGAAGAATGAGCGCGAAACCTATGAGAAGTATTGGGATGATATTTCGCTCTTCGTGCGCTACGGGAGCCTCCGTGATGATAAGTTCTTCGACCGGGTGAAGGGGGCTTTGCTCTTCAAGAAGTATGAAGGCGGCTATGCTTCCTTGACCGAATACCAAGAAG
>CAZCLL010000045.1:0-7262 GCA_964499555.1 uncultured Fastidiosipila sp. | reverse complement strand
AGGTTTACTACACGACCGATAAGGATGCGCAGGTGGTGTATAACAAGCGTCTGTCTGCAGCCGGCAAACCCATTGTCGTTATGGGCAATGAGTTTGATCTCCCCTTTATGCAAATGCTGCAGTCGAAGGAGGAGAAACCGGCTTTTGTTCGCGTAGATTCCGAAGTGGAAGGCGAAGGCGGCAATGAGGCCAGACGGGAGCAGCTCGAGAAATTGATGCGCGATGCGACTTCGCAGCAGAAGTTGAAAGTAGAAGTGAAAGCCCTGGGTGTGGACGCTGATGTCGCCATCTTGACCGAAGACGAACAGGCGAGAAGCATGCAGGATATGCGCAAAATGTTCCAGAAGATGGAAGGTAAGAGCGAAGAGGAATTAGATGAGATGTTCCCGATCGAGCGCACGCTTGTCATCAATACGGACAGCTCTTTGATCACTAGACTATGCCTCCTCGATGAGACATCGGGCAAAGAAGAGGAGGCCAAGACCCTGGCCGCTGAGCTCTATGATTTGGCTCGCTTGGCCCATGGTTCCTTGCAAGGGGAAGATCTTCTGACCTTTATGAAGCGTTCGCAAGAGATCTTGGCAAAATTGGCCATCTAATTATTTTTTATAATCACAGCAGAAGAGGTTGTCCGTATAGGCGGGCAGCCTCTTCTTGTGCGTGCGTGGGGAAGTCATGGTAAAATCGGTTCGTAAATGTACCGAAAAATACGAGTCATCCCGCCTTCTTGGCCGGGGTGTTTTCATCAGGGAGGAAACTATGGAGCTTGTCGATCGAATCTTTGCTGTGAAGAAGCCGGACTATCAAGTGGAGGCGGATGGCGTCTTAGAGCAGCTTAAGACCAGACCGGAATGTAAGCCACTTACGAGCCTTCGGATATATAACCGCTACGATGTGGAGGGCTTGGCTGAAGCGTTTCTCCAGAGAGCTACGGTCGAGGTTTTCTCTGAACCGCCGCTTGATGAGGTCTATCTCAATGAGGAAGCCCCTTGGGGCGAAGGGAAGTTCGTCATTGGTGTTGAAGCCCTTCCTGGGCAGTTCGACCAGCGGGCGGATTCTGCTGCGCAGTGCCTCCAGTTCCTGACTTCCGGCGCAAGACCCTTGGTTCGAAGTGCGAAGATCTATGTTTTTGAAACGACTTCTGAGCTGGGCGAAGAGGCCGTACAGAAAATCAAGCAATTTCTCATAAACCCCGTTGAGAATCGCGAAACCTCAGGCGAACGTCCGAAGAGTCTTTTGCTTCATTCCGAAGCTCCGGCTGATATTACGAGCGTGGAGGGCCTCCTTGAAGCCGACGAGACGAAGACCGCAGAACTCTACGAATCACTCGATTTAGCGATGTCTTTGGCCGACTTCGAAACGATCCAGGCCTACTTCCGCGGGGAGGGGAGAAACCCCAGTCTAACGGAGGTGCGCGTGCTGGACACCTATTGGTCTGACCACTGCCGCCACACAACTTTCCATACGATCTTATTTGAACCGACCTTCGAGGCAGCGGGTGAGGACGCACAAAGTCAGGCTTTCTGCGAGGAAATCCAAGAGGCTTATCAGCGCTACTTGGCGCTCCGTGAAGAATATTATGGTGAGCGGGCGAAGACCAGACCAGTGAGTTTGATGGACTTGGGGACTTTGGGTGCCAAGATTCTGGGCGCCAGAGGACTCATCCCGGATCTCGACAAGTCGGAGGAAATCAATGCTTGTTCGGTTCACGTGAAGGTGGAAGATAATGGGGAAGACGCTGACTATCTCCTGATGTTTAAGAATGAAACGCACAATCACCCGACGGAAATTGAGCCTTTCGGTGGGGCGGCGACCTGCTTAGGTGGGGCGATCCGTGACCCTTTGTCCGGGCGCTCCTATGTCTATCAGGCAATGCGGGTAACGGGTGCGGCGGATCCTTTGACACCAGAAAGTGAGACCTTGCCCGGCAAGTTGAGCCAGCGGAAAATTGTGACCGGTGCAGCCAAGGGCTACAGCTCTTACGGCAATCAGGTGGGCTTGGCGACCGGCTTGGTGAAAGAAATTTACCACCCTGATTACGTGGCGAAACGCCTAGAAGTGGGTGCCGTGATTGGTGCTTCGCCGGCAGATCAAGTGGTGCGCGAGACCCCGGAGCCGGGCGACGTCATCATCCTTTTGGGTGGAAGGACGGGTCGTGACGGGATTGGCGGTGCGACGGGTTCGTCGAAGGAGCATGACGTTCATTCGGTCGAGACGTCAGCGGCGGAGGTTCAGAAGGGCAATGCGCCGGAGGAGCGGAAGATTCAACGGCTCTTCCGTAATCCGGAGGTGTCGCGCCTCATCAAGCGTTGTAACGACTTCGGCGCTGGCGGCGTTTCCGTGGCCATTGGCGAGTTAGCGCCAAGCCTCGATATCAACTTGGACCTCGTCCCCCTGAAGTACGAAGGGCTGGATGGTACGGAGATCGCGATTTCTGAGTCTCAGGAGCGTATGGCAGTGGTTTTGGCCAAAGCCGACGTCGCCACTTTCATCCGTCAAGCCGCAGCGGAGAACTTGGAGGCGGTGGAGGTGGCGAAGGTCACCGATAGCGGAAGACTTCGGATGTTCTGGCGCGATCAGGCCATTGTGGACTTGTCTCGTGACTTCATTGACACCAATGGTGCCGACCAATTTGCCGATGTGAAAATCGTGGCGGGTGGTCTGCCTTATGAGCCTGCTGCCGTATCGGAGACGACTGTTTTTGCTCGTTTGGCCGAACAAGTGACGGACTTGAACGGCTGTTCGCAAGCTGGATTGGTGGAGCAATTTGATAGCTCGATCGGGGCTGGCACCGTCTTGTCGCCTTTTGCCGGTCGGACGCTTCGCACGCCGGAAAATGTCATGGCGGCGATGATTCCCGTGAAGCAGGGCGTTTCCAAAACCACTTCGCTCATGGCTTATGGCTTCGATCCTTACTTTACGGAGAAAAATCCGTATCGTGGTTCCTACTTAGCGGTTTTGGATTCCGTGGCGAAACTCTGGGCTGCCGGCGCAGACCCGGAGCGGATTCGTTTGAGTTTCCAGGAATATTTCCCAGCAACCCGCGATGCGGAGCACTGGGGTCTTCCTTTCCAAGCCCTTTTGGGTGCGCTAGATGCGCAGCTGGATCTGGGCGCGCCGGCGATTGGCGGGAAGGACAGTATGTCCGGTAGTTTCGGGGAAAGAGAAGTGCCGCCGACCCTCATCTCCTTCGCCGTAGGTACGAATCGGGCGAAATATGTGCGTTCGAGGGCTTTGGCCTACCAAGAAGGCGCAGAAGTCTTCCTCTTGGAGAAGGAGACCTCAGGGTTCCGCTGGAGCCCGGAGGAGACGGTGGCTTATGCCCGGAAGGTCCATGAAGTCGTGACGAAGAAAGAGACCTTAGCAGCCGGCACGATCGCCTCGCAAGGCCTACTCTACACCTTATTTACGATGGCGCTGGGCAACCAGCTATCCGTGACACTCTCGGACGAGCTTGCGGCTGAAGCACTCTTCACGCCGAAGCCGGGGGCGATCCTGGTTGAGGTTGCGGATTCTGCCTTGAAGGCGGAGCTTACGGCTTCCGGCTGGCAACGTGTAGCGACACTCAACGAAGGGGGCATCCTACGCTGGCGTGCCCAAGAAGCGGATTTGGAAACGCTCTTTACGAGCTACACCGATCCGCTGGAGAGTGTTTTTCCGCAAAAGGATCTCGGCCAATGGTCCAAGAAATGCGCGAACATTGTCGTCAACAAGAAGATGCCGACGATCTTGCGCCCGAACCCGGAACTTGCGAAACCGCAGGTGCTCATTCCGGTTTTCCCGGGCACAAACTGTGAATATGATTCCGCGCATGCCTTCACGAGAGCTGGCGCTAGAGTGTCTACCTTTGTCCTTCGAAACCAAAGCCCCGAGGCCTGTCAAGAGAGCCTGGATCAGCTAGCCAAAGAGATGGAGCAAGCCCAAATTCTCTTCTTCCCCGGCGGCTTCAGTGGTGGCGACGAACCGGAAGGGTCGGCGAAGTTTATTACGGCCGTCATGCGCAATGATAAAGTGAGAGAACAAATCCGCCAGCTCTACGAAGAGCGAGACGGCCTGATTTTGGGGATCTGTAATGGCTTCCAAGCCCTGATCAAGCTGGGGCTGCTACCCGATGGTAAGATCCGTTCCCAGGAAGAAGCCGACCCGACCTTGACCTTCAATGAGATCGGTCGCCACGTTTCGACCTATGTGTACACCAAAGTGCTTCACACAAACTCTCCCTGGCTCTCCTCTTTAGAAGCTGGCGCTATCTACCGCATCCCGGTCAGTAATGGGGAAGGCAGACTCGTTGCCTCGGCCGAGCAGGTGAAACGCCTCGAAGCGAACGGGCAGATCGCAACGCAGTACGTGAATGACTTAGGTGAAGTCAGTCTGGAAAGACCCTTTAACCCCAGTGGTTCCGCGGCTGGGATCGAAGGCCTCATCAGCCGCGATGGGCGCATCTTGGGCAAGATGGGTCACAGCGAGCGCTGGAATAAGTACACCGCCAAGAATGTCGCCGATACGTCCCTCCAAGATCTCTTCTCGGGTGGCGTGGGCTATTTCGGAGACTAACGCGTGGGACATGTGCCGGAGGGACCAAGCGCAAGTTTGCAGATCCAGGGGTTTGAGGCGGCTTTGGCCAAAGCCGCAGATCCCACCTCCGCACCCGATTACGACCAGGAGCGTTGGCTTTATGTGCCCTCGGAATATTTGGATTACCGCTACATTCTGGGGACGAAAGGCGAGCGGCCGCTCATTTGTGTCGGGGTGAATCCGTCCACGGCGCGGCCTGGAGACTTGGATAACACTTTGAAGTCAGTGGAGCGGATTGCGCTGGGGAATGGCTTCGACAGCTTCCTCATGTTTAATGTGTATGCGCAGCGGGCGACGAAACCTTCGGATCTCGACCTTGAACTGAATCCTAGGCTCCACCAGGAGAATTTGGCGGCGTTTTCGTATGTCCTTTCCCGAAGTCCCGCGCCCGCGGTATGGGCCTCGTGGGGAACTGTAATTGAGGTGAGGCCCTGGCTCAAAGATGTGGTGCGAGACCTCATCCAGGTGGGGATTTCGCAGGGGGCTACTTGGTATACGGCGGGGCAACGCTCGAAAAAGGGCCATCCGCACCACCCTTTGTACTTGCGAAAAGACAGCCTCTTGGAACCTTTTGATTGCGAAGCGTACGTGGATTCTTTGCTGTAGTTTGGTGGCTTCGGTTTCGGTTTTGGGTAGTGGTAGTGGTTGTGGTTGTGGCTGTGGTTGTGGTTTCGGCTGTGGCTGTGGCTGTGGTTGTGGTATCACATGGGCTTTCGGTAAAAAAATGCTTTAAGTTCAAAAATGTGTCTTAGGTTCGTTCTAAATTGCACTTTTTCGTTTAGAATAAGTATAAATTGGTGGCTGCCTAAGGAAATGGCAAGAAACGGAGTCTACCTATATGACCAGAGCTGACTTGACGGCGAGCTTAGTAGAAGCGGGGATTAAACCGACTGAGCAACGCATTTTAATATTGGATTATCTTCTGACGCATCAACAGCATCCGAATAGTGAACAGATCTATCAGGAGCTTCGCGAGGCGGAGAAGGGGCTGTCGCGTGCGACGGTTTATAACACGATGGGTATTTTCAAGGAGAAGGGGCTAATCCGCATTCTGGATACTGGCGATGAGTATGCGCATTACGACATCATGTTGGACGAGCACGGTCATTTCCAATGCTATTCTTGCGGAAAAATCTGGAATATTGATCTAGATACAGCCGCTGCTTACCCAGCCTTACCCGCAGGTTTTGTTTCGGTTGAGAACCAGGTCTTGATCAAGGGCTATTGTGCTGATTGCTTAGCGAAGGCGAAGGCGGGTGAGTCACAGGAGGGTGAGTCGTAATCGATTCAGCTAAGGTGACGTAGTAGGAATAGGGGTGGAGGCGTAAACGTTTCGTTTGTCTGCTTCATTTATCCGCTGATTTTTTACCCGTTTTCGCGGATGAAGGCTAAGATGAATTCGTCATCGTACGCACTTTCTTTTACCATTCTTGTGACTTCTGGATACTTCTCTTGCAGGCGAAGGACAGTATCCGGGGAAACGACATGCTCCATACGACAGGCATCTACGGATGCAGTTTCGGGATCCACACCGATTTCAATCAGGAATTCACGCAAGAACACATGACGTTCATAAACACGGCGGGCTTCACGCTCGCCTTTTTCTGTTAGGGTGATATGGCTTTGATCGGAAATCTTGATATAGTCGTGCTCTTCTAAGAGGTGGACGGCACGAGATACACTGGGCTTTGAGAAACCCATGGAGTTCGCAATGTCGATTGAATGGACTTCAGGAAGTCGTTTACTTAAGATCAAAATGTTTTCTAAATAATTTTCGGTCGATTCTGCTAGTTTCATGGTGACCCTCTTCTTTCGTCTGTCTTCCTGAGCTTTGCCTCATTATATCGGTCTTCGGTGTTTCCGTCTTCGGTAAATGATACAAGGCGGGGGGAAGGTTAGGGCGGCTGGAGGTTAAGTTGGGAGATTGGTTGAAGGATAGGGGGGTGCGGAGAGTGAGCTGGTGTTGGCGTTTGCAATTTTCTACGTTATTTGATCGAAAGATAGTGTGAAACATCTATATAACATGGTAAAGTGGTCAGGATTCGTCGTTGTACATGGAAGTATCTAAATGGTTGCCACTGAGCCCCCCAAAAATTGGTAAAAACACCCTGGAAAACACTTGTAGAGGGTCATTCCCAAGAAAATTACTTACAGATAACATGTTGACCGTGGATAACGACAATTCCTGACCAAGGTAATCTATTACATAAGAAGGGGAAGCCCTCGAATTCCGGATTTAATTGAAAATCAACACGATATTTTGGGTGTGGTTTAGTGTTTGGGGGGCTCGATTCCGGATTTAATCGAAAATCAACACGACGATTGTGGTTGACATTGTTGTTTTGGCGGTCGGATTCCGGATTTAATCGAAAATCAACATGATGTTTGAGGTGGACATTGCCGTTTGGGTAGTTGGATCCCGGATTTAATCGAAAATCAACACGATGATTGTGGTTGACATTGTTGTTTTGGCGGTCGGATCCCGGATTTAATCGAAAATCAACACGATGATTGTGGTGGAGATTGCCGTTTGGATAGTTGGATCCCGGATTTAATCGAAAACCAACACGATGATTGTGGTGGAGATTGCTGTTTGGGTAGTTGGACTCCGGATTTAATCGAAAATCAACATGATGATTGTGGTGGAGATTGCTGTTTGGGTAGTTGGACTCCGGATTTAATCGAAA
>CAZCLL010000044.1:1147-17530 GCA_964499555.1 uncultured Fastidiosipila sp. | reverse complement strand
TGATTTTTGCTTAAATCCGGGATCTAGAGACCCAAACAGCAATCTCCACCACAATTATCGTGTTGATTTTCGATTAAATCCGGAATCAGGTTTCATCTACCAAACACACAACATGTCACCCTGGTCAGGATCTGCAGCAATCCTAGTTCAACATATTCTCCTTTGCACAAAATTGCTCCCATAGGGGTTCATTTGGGAAAAATTGCAGAAATAGGCAGGCCTTGTCTCTGTTTTCGACTCAATACACATTGCCAGCTTGGATTCCTGCGGATCTTGACCAGCATATCTAGTTACTTATTCTATCAATCACCTTTTCCAACAAAGTTCACCTCCAGCTGATACACAATACGCAAAACTATTGTCAAATAGTTGAGTCGGTAGTATCTCTCGCATCCACCTATCACTCTACTCGATATCCACAGCGGCCAGCTCTCACTTCACTCAAGAAGTTGAGTCGGTAAAAATCCTCGCATCCATCTATCACACCACTCGATATCCACAGCGGCAAGCTCTCACTTCACTCAAGAAGTTGAGTCGGTAAAATTCCTCACATCCACCTATCACTCTACTCGATATCCACAGCGGCCAGCTCCTCTTCACTCAAGATAGTTGAGTCGGTAAAATTCCTCGCATCCGCCTAACACTCCACTCGATATCCACAGCGGCAACCTTCCTCTAATACTCAAGAAGTTGAGTCGGTAGAATCCCTCGCATCCGCCTAGCACACCACTTGATATCCTCACCAACATATTTCTACCGTGCATCAAGTTTTAAAACTAAAAAGTTGCCTGCAAAACTTCCAATCAAAAGCTTTACAGACAACCGAACAACTCTACAACAAGGCAACAAACTCAAGTTACCTCAAAAAACCACAATCTTACAATCTTCTCAAAACCTGCAAGCACATTCCTTCCGGCAATTGCTTGATCGCAGACTCGAGGCGGCCTTCGCGAAGTTCCTTGCCTCTGGTTTCAATCAGGTATTCGTCAGCGAAGGGACTCGTTAAGAAGCGAATGCCGCCTAAGTCATGCAAAAGATCCGTAATCACTTGCCTATCCATTTCCTTCTTCACACGAATCACAGCCGACACTAAATTATCACCGAAAGGCACAACACGGCCGGGCGTCATTGGGCGCCAATATTGGGCGGAAGCCTCGTCCCAAGGATTTTGGGCCGCTTCCATGATGTCACCCAAAACAGCGCTTGCCGTAGGTAAAGAACCGGCACCTTTTCCGTACAACATCACATCGCCGACGGGATAACCGCCAATCAAGACAGCATTGAAGACATCTTTGGCCGTAGCAACCGGATGATCTTTCGGCAAGAGCGTCGGAGCCACGCGGAGCTCGTACTTCGTATTTTCATCAGAATCACGTGTGCGAAGGCGTGCCACCAAACGCAATTTACAATTCAATTTCTTTGCCACCGCAGCATCACGAACCGTGATTCCGCGGATCCCTAACATCGTAATCAAATCCGGAGCAACAGCCTCACCACTGACCATAGAAGCCAAAATCGCCAACTTGCGACCCGTATCCAAGCCATCTACATCCGCCGAAGGATCGCGTTCCGCATAGCCTCGATCCTGAGCATCGGCCAAAATTGAATCAAACGTCTTCCCTTCTTCACCTAATTGGGTCAAGATGAAATTACATGTACCATTCAAAATACCTGTAATCTCCACAATATCATTCGCCGCAAGCGCTTCACGAATCGTCACCAAGAGCGGAATTCCGCCACCAACCGACGCTTCAAAGAAATAATGAACCTTGTTCTGGCGAGCCAGTTCCATGAGTTCGGCACCATGGACCGCAACCAATTCCTTATTGGAAGTGACCACATGTTTCCCGGAGCTAAGTGCCCTCTTCGTGTAGTCATAGGCAATCTTGCTGCCACCAATTGTCTCCACAACGATGGAAACTTCAGGATCAGAGAAAACCTGGTCTGCATCATGGGTAACCCGGTCCGCATAAGGGTCTCCCGGAAAATCCCTAACATCCAGAACGTACTTCACATCGATCACTAAGCCGCGTTTCCTAAAAATCGTGTCCGCCTGCTCGCGCAGTAAAACGCCAACACCGGATCCGACAATCCCGTAGCCCAAAATCGCAATTTTCGTCATATGACCTCCCTAGGGTGCTTTTTGCAAGTAACTAAGCGCATTTTTTCTAAGTAACTAAGCGCACATATTCCAAGTACTAAGCGCACAAACTCCAAATAACTAAGCGCATGCATTACATGTAACTAATTGTTATCGTCTTCCGCTGACCAAATCTCAAGTCGCCTGACACCCGGCACCTTCGCCAAAAGACGCTTCAGCGCAACACGATCTCCATCCATTTCACTGAGATCCGCTGTAAGCATCAAATCAACAAACCCACGTCTCGGCAAGCTTTGCGATATATTTAACAGCTTAGCCCCCAAATTCGTCAAGTTCAAGATTAAGCCACTCAAAGCATCCGATTCAAGCAGTAAAGAAGCCACAATCGTGACGCTTTCCACACTAATTGGATCCTGCCAAGCTTGAACTGAGTCTCGATACTTATAGAAAGCCGAGCGGGACATACCCACTTGCTTAACCGCTTCATTAACAGAATCGACTTGACCGGATTGCAGAAGAGACTTCACTTGCATGACATTCGTGAATACTTCAGGCAGAACATCTGTCTTAATCAACAGATATTCACTGACAGGTTTATCCACCCCGCCACCTGATCTACCTACGCCATCCGCCATGCCAATCTCCCAAACACTTCGTGTCCGCCGCTGAGGGAACACACTGTCCACCGCTCACGAACATGTAACTGTTTCGTAATATAACATCCTGCTTGGATTAGGTCAATAGTTTTTTCACTTTATGCCAAATTAATTAGAATCCAGCGATTTACCGCTGAATTTGAGCCTTTTCTCCTGTCCGCCAGAAATGGATTTTATTTCAACGACTCGTTCACCATTGGTGGAATCGTAATATTATTACAAAATTATTTCACGGCGTTTCCCTGATACGACACACTACTACTTCTTCCCTGATACGACACACCACTACGACTGCTCTGAGACGACACACCACTACGACTTGCCCTCACGACACAACCATGACGACGCCCCACCGCCACTTCTCACCAAGACACACCCTTCACCCCGCCCCACCAAGATACGCTACCAGCGAAGCCAAGGCCTGCCCCCGGTGACTGATCGCATTCTTCACAGAAGGATCAATCTCCGCCGACGTCATTTCGTACGCCGGCAAATAGAAAATCGGGTCATACCCAAACCCATGGTCCCCCCTCCGATACGGCACAATCATCCCATCGAAGCGCCCCTCAAAAATCAAGGGCTCCTCCGACCCCGGCCCCCACCAGGCAATCGCACAAGAAAAATGCGCGTCCCACGAAGACTCCGGCACCCCACGCGCCCGAAGCTCCGTCCAGATCAAACGGCTCTTCACCTCATAATCATCCGTGCCCCCATAACGCGCCGAATAAATCCCTGGCATCCCATCCAAACCATCCACCGACAGCCCCGAATCATCCGCCAGAATGTACGCCCCAGGATAGAGATCATGGTATGCACGAGCCTTCAACGCAGCATTCCCTGCGATACTATCCGCATCCTCCGCCACATCCAGCACTGGCCCCATCTCCGCAGCACTCTTCACCTCAAACGGAAAATCCCGCAAGATCTGCCTGATCTCCAGCAATTTATCTTTATTTCCAGACGCAACAATACATAAATTCATGGATTTATCCCTCTCACTCAACGCACCCAGCCCGCCGGGTACAAATTCTTCACCGTGCTGCCGTTCCTCCGCCCCCAGCACAAAGGCCACGCCTCCACAGCGATGGCGAAATAGGCGGCTTTGGCCAAAGCAGCCTGCTCCCCCTCCGTCAGATGAATCGTCTGTCCCCCGAAGAGCTGGTGCACCCGCTGGTCATCCCGACCGAGCCGCAGCACGTAGCGAAAATGCTCAAGCCCCAGCTCCAGCAGGAAGGAATGAGACGGCGCAAGGAGCGGCTCGCCCTTCTTCTGCTTGAGCTCGCCCAGGAAACAGCCCGACTTCAGGACGTGCACGCCGCCGAGCGAAGGACTGCCCGCCGGTAGCAGGTAGAGCCAGTTCTTGTGGAGCCGCAAATTCTCGCGCTCATAGGCAAACGAAACCAGATTCTCTTCGCAGAATTTGGCCAAAGCCGCCTCCGCCCCACCCAGCACTAGCTTGGATTTTGGGCTTTTCCCCGCGGCTTTCGGATCCTCAATGGATTGCGAAATGCCCTTCTGAAGGCACACACAAAAATGGCCTTCCCCAAAACCATCTTGCGGCCATACGCGACAGGCTTTGCTGAGCGCTGGCGAAATTTCGTCGATCACAATTCCCGGCCGCAAGCCCTCACTCGAAGGAAGCCATGCGCGGGGATCTAGCACCTGAAAATCTGGATGGCGCAAAAGGAAGTCCGTGACCGCCTCTTCATTTTCATAAGTATTAAAGGTACAAGTCGAATAAACCAGCCGCCCGCCCTCTTTTAGAAGATCAGCGGCCTTGTCTAGAAGCGCATCTTGGGTCTCGCGAATGGACAGCGGCCCATACTTTTCCCAGCTCTTCACAGCGGCTGGATCTCTTCGGAACATGCCCTCGCCAGAGCATGGCGCATCCAACTGAATCGCATCGAAGAAACCATTCCAGTCCATAGGAAAATCTGACACCGGATCGGCATGGGTGACCAAGCAATTTCGCAAGCCTTGTTGCTCAAGATTTCGTTGCAAAATGCGGGCACGGTTTTCGCTGATATCATTCGCGACTAAAAGCCCTTGCCCGCCAAGGCGCGCGGCGGTTTGGGAGCTTTTGCCGCCGGGCGCCGCACAAAGATCCAGCACGGTCTCCCCTGGCTTCGCTGCTAAGACCTCCGCTGGCAACATGGCCGACGCCTCTTGAATATAGAGGAGCCCCAAGCGATACGCCGTGCTCTTGCCCGGCTCCGCAGCGAAAGGCAAATAGTAGCCATCCGTTGACCAGGGCACCGGCTTCAGATAGGGTGCGGCGGCCTCGCGAGTGGCCTCGTGGTCTTCTTCGCGAGTGGCCTCGTGATCCGCCTCAGCATCATCATTACTGCCTTCAGCCTCCGCAGCCAGCCACGAGGCCGCCGCCTCAGCAGAAATTTTCGCTTTCTGCACACGCCAAGCGCGCTTCCAAGGCCTGTCGAACCCAGCCAAAAAAGAGGGCCAGTCGTGGCTCATGGCGGCTTTGGCAAAAAGATCTTCCATCGAAGAGAGAAATAAATCCGGTAAAATCATGCAGTTGTTTCCAAAAAACTCGCTAATTGATAGGCCAAGCGCTTCAGGGTATCCGGAGCGAAGGGATCCGGCAGACCCGCCTGACCAAGCTGCTCGAGGAAGGTGTCCGACGCCCCCAAGCTGCAGAAAGATTCGTAGGCAGAACGGGCGACCTTTTTCTTCTGGCGATTCTGATCCCAGAGCACCAAAGACTCAAACAAAGGCAAAACCCGAATCAGCGCCGCAAACGGGTGATCCAAAAGATTCGCCGCACACAAAGGATCCGCCCAAAACTTCGCCTCCGTATAGAGCGTCAGGCCATAGGTCTCGCGCAAATGATCCCAAAGCTCATTCCGGTCCGACATCGATAGCGCCTCCTGCGAGTACACCGCCTCCTCAAACTCATCAATCAGGCAGGCCTTCAGGAGGGTGATCAGGCTTTGGCTGATCTTCTGGTGCTGATAGGTCTGACTCTCCTCGCCGAAAAGGTGGTCCATGTAGGGCAGGCACATCATCTCCATCCCATAGCCAATGAACGCACAACTCTCCTCGGCCAGAGGCCCGCCCTTCGCCAGCTCCGGATGCCTATTCTTCCCCAGAAGATCCGCGTAGAGCTCGCCGACCGCATGCAAAAAATCACTCACAAAATGCGAATTCGGATAGTAGGTTCCCGAGAGCACCGGGCAAGGCGACGAAGACAAAGCATTCGTCTCAAGCGCGGCCGGTACCTTCCGAAAATCCAGTCTCAGATAGCCCTTCTGGCCCAATTGGCGCAAAAACCCGCGATTCGGCCGTGAAAGCGACTGATCCACCACCTTCACCACCAGATCAAAGAAAGCCTCCGGATCCCTCTGCACCACAAAAAGTGGACTCGCCGGAAACTCCGTCACGCTCCGATGCGTCTCCTCCTCCGGAATATAATCCTCGATGTGCCGGAGCTCCCAGTCATCCTCCGCCATCACGCGTTCGTAATAATCGCGGAAACCCGCAAAACGTTCGGCCAAATTCTGGCTTTCACGCCGCCTCGGATTGTTGAGCTGCTCCACCGTTTCCGCCTGCGGTAAGTGCTCCTGAAGCGCCTTCTCCAAGAACTGATGAATCGGCAGCAAATACCGCTTCATCCCGTCCCGAAGCGCCACCAACTTCGCCCGATCATAGTCAAAATACTCCTGGCAAATCCAAGCATAGTCGCGGAACGAATCGAAGCCCAGCCGGGGCGCCAGTTCATGCCGAATTCGGAAGAGCTCATCCATCAAGATATCCGGTTGGCGTAGGTTTTTCGCTGTGGCCAAAGCCGCCGGAAACCCCTTCAACTGCTCCTTCAAGTCTTTCGCCATGCTCCGCTCTTGCTTCCGAAGATCCTGACTCCCTAATTGCCCCAAGGTATAGTGGGCATTAATCCGAAGCAAAATCAGCTTCCCTTGAAGACTTGTCAGCTCGCTTAACCACGCCCGATCCAGCACCTCGCCACTGATCCGGAACACTGTTTTTTCCAGAATCGGCCAAGCCTGTGACGCTCGCTGATGCTCTTCTTCATAGAACGCTCTTCGGCTGCCTACCTCCAACCTGCGAAGCCTAGCCAGATGATAACTATCTTGAAAACCGGTCCACACCTGATTAATTTTCTTCAGGGCTTCCATCGCTTCTTCCGCCGTTTTCGCTCGCTTCACATCCCCATAATAATTGCGGATTTTCGTGCGAACTTGGGCTTGCTCCCATTTCCGGTACGGAATCTGGTCAAAATCCGGTATGCTCTCCTGTGGCGGCATAATCGCCGACGGCTTCAGCTCCGTCAACGCAAAAGCCTCTTGCCCTCTCGCGCGCCCCAAGGTAGCCACCCCGCGAAGCGGCACTGGACTCACCGGATGAACCGCACTTCCCACAAGCTTTCGCCGATTTCCGGCCGCCAAAAGCTGAGGCCTCCCCTCTTCGGGTCGGCTTCTCTCCAGCCGACTTCTCTCCGGCTGGCTTCTCTCCGGCTGGCTTCGATCGGAACGGCTCGGATAGGGACGGCTTGTATCGGAACGGCTCGAATCGGTACGACTCGCCTCTGGACGAATCCTATCCTGATGGAGGCCTTCCGTGTATGCCACATCCGTGTACGCCACATCCGTGTACGCCACATCCGGGCGGCTTAGCTCCGAACCGTATCTATCCGCTCCAGCCGGCAGCTCTTGCTTCCTACGATTTTTTTTCATTTATCCTGTTGCCCTTATGGCCTCGGCCCATTGCGTATTCGCCCTTCTCAGCCTCAGCCATCTCAGCTTCAGCCATCGCGGCCTCAGCCCATCTACCGAGGCAGCCATTACATGCGCTCGACCGTCTTGATCCCCAGTAGCCCCAGCGACGTCTTCACAACATTTGCAAAAGCCGCACACAACGCCAAACGCGAATTTTTCACATCATCTTCCGCCTGCAAAATTGGCATTTGATTATAGAAACGGCTAAACGCCCGACACACCGTCATCGTCTGACGCGCAAAAATCGACGGCTCATAATTATCCGAAGCCAGCTCCAGTGCCGTCCGCAAACCATCCATTTCACGGCAAAGCGAAAACTCACTATCCGAACCCAAATGATCCGCCACTAAGCCATCAATAGCCTCCGCAGAAAGCCCGCTCCGCCGCAAAATACTATGCGCTCTCGCATACGCATATTGCATGTACGGAGCCGAATCCCCTTCAAAATCCAGGATCTCTTCCCACTTAAAAATAATATCGCGCTCGCGGCCAGACCTTAGGAAAGTATAGCGCACCGCCCCCAAACCAATCGCTTCCGCCGTCGCAGCAATCTGCTCTTCAGACATCTTGTCATCCCGGTTCTCATTATTCGCCACAATAATCTCGCGCGTCTTCGAAACCGCCTCATCCAAGAGATCCTCCAGCGTAATCACATCCCCCGTCCTCGTCGAAAACTTCCGATCCCCGGGGAACTTCACCAGCCCGAACCCAACATGAACCAGGTTCTCCGCCCAGCTGAAGCCGGCTTTGGCCAAAACCGCAAACACCTGCTGAAAGTGCAATGTCTGCGGCAAACCCACCACATAAACACACTTATCGAAGTGGTAGGTGTCCTGGCGATACTTGGCCGCGGCCAAATCGCGCGTAGCATAAATCGTCGACCCATCCGACTTGATCACGAGAGACGGCGGCAAATTATACTCCTCCAAGCGGACAATCTTCGCCCCCTCGGAATCCTCCAAAAGGCCCTTCGCCTCGAGATCCGCAATCACTGCCGGAATCTTATCCGAGTAAAACGACTCACCCTTATAACTATCAAAATGCACATCGAGCCGGTCGTAAATCCGCTCAAACTCCTTCAAGCTCAAATCCCGAAAGCGCGTCCACAGCGCCACTTCCCGCTCCGAGCCATCCTCCAGCGCCTTAAACCTGGCCCTCGCCTCATCATCCAGCGCCGGCTTCAATTCCGCCTCTTTATGGAACAAGACATAGATCCTTAGAAGCTCATCAATCGGAGCCTCCTCCAGCGCCTTCTCATCGCCCCAAAGCTCATACGCCACAATCAACTTCCCAAACTGCGTCCCGTAATCCCCCAGGTGATTCAGGCGCTCAACATGGTACGCTTCATGCTCGTACATCCTCGCCAGCACATCCCCCAAAATCGTGGTGAACGCATGCCCCACATGGAACGGCTTCGCAATATTCGGCGACGAATACTCCACCAGCACCGTCTTCCCTTCACCCCGCGCATTGCGTGCGAAGTTCTCTTTTTCGGCCAAAGCCTCCGCCACCAGTGTCTCGCAGTACGTTTGGCGATTCAGAAAAAGGTTCAAGTACGCCCCTTGGCTCCGGACCTCTGAAAGATAAGGCGGTAAATCCTGCAGGCGCCCCGCCAAATCCTCAGCAATCTTCTGGGGCGCCATCCGCATCGTCTTCGCCAAACGGAAACAAGGCATCGCAAAATCCCCCATATCCTCTTGCGGTGGCGTCTCCAAAAGCTGCAAAATTTCATCCTTATCAAAGGCCAGCTGTTCAGCCAGGTACGTAGCGGTTAGGACTTTATAATTCATAAAGGTGTCTCCTTCGTTGAAACAGAAAAAATAGTGTTTTCATCATACCGATTTACCCCTTTTTTTACAATGCAAACTATGGGCATTCAGGTAGCTCTCATTCCAAAATTTTCGCAAAATCTTCTCAAGTTCCCTCCCAAACCCTTCTCCAATCGCTGTAATCTGCCTCTGGCCAATAATAATCCCCTAACCATTGCAATTTCCTGCCATAAATCATTAATTGTTGTGGTTTTTTCTTCTCTTGCGTGTCATTACTTATGCCATTAACTTGTTACATATCTAACGAACTCACCTAGGTGTCTACAAATCACTTGGATCTATAGGATATCGACCCAATCATGGATCCCAATACATGATTTCCCATCAACTTAGCTAAAACATAATTAGATATATGGACAAAACTCGTCTCGATCCTAGTTCAACATATTATCCATTAGCATATTTTCCATAAAACACCCCTATAACATCCCGATCGGAGCAATTCTAAAGTGATTTTCTGCCTGTCTCTGCCGAAAATCCGTCTTGCGCTCAGATCGAGACAAGATTTGTCCACTTTACCTTGTTATATATCTATTTTACCCACCTTGCTGTCTAATAAGCACTCGAATTTGAGGGATATCACCCTGAACACGCACCGAACACAAGAGTCCCTTCCGCCCAAACATCAAATCAACGCAAGGATTATTCAACCACGTGATTACTAGAAAAAACGAACACACAAACCGCTGTGGATAACAGCCGGATGAACAGACGGATAAGAGATTCAATACCGCATCCAGCTACCTGCCTCACAGGAAGTTGCAACGAACGGCCAGTATGTGTGAGTTGTAGCCATTCTCGAAGTTTATTTTTGAGCGGTTGTAACTCTTGTGCGTTTCATTTTGAGTAGCGGTAGGATCTCTTGTATCGGCTGTAGGTTCTACTTGATATCCGCCGATTCCAGTATCCCAAGGCCGATAGTTGGTGGAAGCGAAAAGAAAAAAAGAGCCATCTGCTTGTGTAATAAGTTATGGTGGTCCAATTCTGTCGTTGTGCTGCAATGAACATATTACGCAAGCGTAAGATAAGCAGATTTTCTCTTTCTTGGAGTCAAATCCAGTGATAAGTGGGTCAATTATCATAGTCTAAAACTATCAATAATCATTTTCAGCACTTATGTAATAACATACGCGTAGCACAACGACGATTTTGGTCCAAGGTAAGATGTTACTTATTTATCTAAGAGCCACCTAATCACCCCTTTCTCTCTAATTACTTCAATAATCCCCTCTCTTATCTACTCTTCAAAGAAAGTTCTTTAGGAGACACCTTGCCATTCCGCTATAATGAGACAATATGGATCCTGAAGTGAATCCAGAAACACAGGAACGGAGTGACCAGACGAGATGATTTGTCCCAAATGCGGCACGGAGAACGGCACAAGAAATGTGTGCAGCAAGTGCGGAAATTTCCTGAACAATAAAAACACACAACGCGTAACCGATCCGGTCATGATCAAGAAAATGAAAAGCGATCGCAGAAAGGCCATTACCAAAGGTTGCCTAAGCTCTACTTTGCTCACAGCGGTTGTGTTGATTGTCGGAACCATTCTCTTGGTGCTTGTCACGTATTTCTTTGTTAATGTAGTCTTCAAAGACGGTTTGATTACAGAAGACCCCAATGCTACAACAACGACAGTTCTAGAAACGACAAGCGAAAATCCTACAGGATCAGACAGCTCAATCACCGATCCAACAACGCCAACAACTCCTTAATTGGCGACTTTTTCACAGCGAAACCCATCCCACACACACACGAATAGCGGTATCCCAGAGGCAAGACGGAATACCGCTATTCTAACCTAGGCAGGCTGGGAGTACAGCCTATCGGTAGTTGGTTTTCGAATGATCTAACTGGTGGCAGTTGGCTCAAATTCAAGCATCTTCAGCCACCACGGACTGCTCCATGCACAAGCAACTTCAGCTGTCCGTTTACGCTCAAGCCACAAGCCACAAGCCACAAGTCACAACGACAAAACCTATCACCCTTGCAATAAGGATTCGTAAAGCTCCTGGTAGGTCTTCGCCGAAGATTCCCAGCTAAAGTCCGTTGCCATCGCGTTCTTCACCAGGATATCCCAGTTCTCAGGCTCCTCTTGATACAGCTTCACCGCATCCTTCAACAAGAACATCATGTCATGCGCATTGATATTCGGGAAACTGAAGCCGTTCCCCTCACCCGTTGTGTGGTCAAAGGCTTGGACCGTATCCTTGAGACCACCCGTTGCGCGGACGAGCGGAATGTTCGCATAACGCATGGAAATCATCTGCGAGAGGCCGCAAGGCTCAAAGACTGATGGCATCAAGAAGAGATCACCCGCAGCATAGAGGCGATGAGACATGTCATTGCTGTACATGATGCATGCGCGCAGGTTCGCCTGATGACGGCGCTCCGCCTGGCGAAGCTCATTCTCGTAATAGCCATCACCCGTACCCAAGATGATCATCTGGATATCAAGATCCATAATCTCATCCAAGACGCGGAGCAAAAGATCCAGGCCCTTTTGGTCAACCAAGCGCGTAATCATGGTGATCATCGGGACATCCGGAACGCGCTCCAGATCAAGAGCCTCTTGCATAGCGCGCTTATTGGCGGCTTTACCTTTCAAGTAATTGTCCGCCGAGAAATTCGCATCAAGATACTCATCTGTGGCCGGATTCCAGACATCCAGATCAATGCCGTTCAGGATGCCGTGCACCTTATAGGAATAGTTCCGGAGGACGCCATCTAGGCCTTCCCCGTAGAAGGGGAGGAAGATTTCTTTGGCATAGGTAGGCGAAACGGTGGTCACGAGATCGCTGTAGACGATACCAGCTTTCATGAAGTTCGGAACCCCGTCCTTCAAAATGCCGTAATCGGTCATGTAGCGCGAAGGCAGATCCATCAAGTCCGCAATCTGGTTCACGCCGTGCACACCCTGATACTTCAGATTGTGAATCGTGTAGACCGTGCGCATATCTGTGAAATAGCCATGCGGTTTGAAATGCGCATCAAGCAAGCAAGGAATCATCCCCGTCTGCCAGTCATGGCAATGCAAAACATCCGGATAGAAATTCATCGGCGCACCCAGGGCGTCCAAGACCGCGCGTTGGAAGAAACTGAAGCGCTCAATATCGTAGCTGTACTCGGTGTAAATGCTCTGGTTATTGAAATAGAACTCGTTATCAATGAAGTAGAACGTCACCCCTTCATGCTCCAGCGTGAACAAGCCACTGTACATGGAGCGCCAACCAATCTTGATCGTCGTCCAGCGGACGAAAGTCAGATCTTTAATATACTTCTCTTTGATCGTTCGATAGAGTGGCAGAATCACGCGGCAATCCATGCCGAGTTTATTCAGCTGCGCTGGGAGAGCCCCCACAACATCTGCGAGTCCGCCTGTTTTTGCAAACGGGGCGCACTCGGACGCAGCCATGAGAATTTTTGTCGCACTCATATGATTGCTCCCTTCCCAATGACCACCGGATAATCCGCCTGACCCATCAAACGGGTGCCTGGCCTGATCTGGCAGTCTTTGTCAATAATTACGTGATCAAGTTCCACATTGTCACCGATCACCGTATCCTGATAAATAATCGAATTACGGATCTTCGAACCCTTACCAATTGTAACCCCACGGAAAAGCACCGTATCCTGAACATCGCCATAAATTTGGCAACCATCCGAAACTAAGGTGTTCGTCACTTCCACATCCGCTTCCAGGTAAGCTGGAGCCTCATCCTTGACCTTCGTATAGACCAGGTCATCACCCCAGAAGAGGGCTTCCGCATTCTTGCTGTCCAGCATCGCCATCGAAGCCTTAAAATACGACTGAATCGTGTTGATACGGAATGCCGGATCCTTGAACTCGAAACCTCTGACATCAAACACATCACATTTACGCAAAATGAGTTCCGTCGTCAGCTGAGCAGCTCCGTGGGACACCATATCCGAGAGGAGATCAATCAAGAGCTCTCTACCCATCACCAAGACTCCAAGCGAATTCCGATTCGAAATCGGCTTCTCGGGATTCATGTACACATCTTTGACCTTGCCTCTGCGATCAACATCGAGGATCAGGTTGGTCTGGCCATCCACCACGCCATCACGGTTGTACATCACCGTAATATCTGCGCCAGAGAACTCATGCTTCGCCACCATATCCGTGTAATCACAAGTGAATACCACATTCGAGGTGGAAATAATGGCATGCTTTGCTTTCGTCCCGCGAATGAAATCCAGCAGGCCGCGCAGGTCATCCGCCTCATCAAAATAATTCTCAGAAGTCAGGTACGGCGGCAAAATATGCAGCCCCTGATTCTTCCGATCCAGATCCCAAGCCGAGCCTGTGCCCAGGTGGTCCATCAAGGATTTGTACTTATTCAAGGTAGAAACCCCAACCAAGGAAATCCCCGTGTGCACCATATTGGACAAGCCAAAATCGATGATGCGATAGCGGCCGCAATCGGCACAGCAGCCAAGGCACGAGGCCTCGTCAGTTCGCTCAAATGAACTCTTTTATCATCAGCAAGTATAATTCCAATTGCATCTACAAACATTCTAGGCCTCCCTTACTTAATCTCAACGTAGCTCTCGACTGCGTTGTCCTTCTCAGACAAGCCATCCAGAGGCTGCACCATACAGTTACCGGGAATTTCCACACCAGGTTTCACCGTGACGCCGGAACTTACCACCACAATATCCTGTGAACAATACTTGTTCTCATACGGATGATTCTCCTGGGCCGGTCCACCGATAATCGCGTTCTCAAAGACCGCCTTGTCGACCACAGCGCCCTTACGGACAATCGCTCCCGGCATCAAAACAGAATTTCGAACCACAGCCCCTTCCTCAACGATGACCGAGTGAGAAAGCATACAATGTTCAACCGTACCAGAAATCTGGCATCCGTCCGTAAACGCCGTGCGCGAAACCTTCGCCTTAGGCGAAAGATAAGCCGCCGGTTTGACCGGGTTTCTCGAGTAAATCCGCCAATTCTCATCGTGGAGGTCAATATCATCCGGGTTGTCCAGCAGATCCATGTTCGCCTGCCACAGAGAGGAAATCGTCCCAACATCCTTCCAATAGCCCTTGAAGCGATACGCGAAGAGCTTCTTCTCTTCCGCCAAGAACTTTGGAATAATGTTGTGGCCGAAATCGTGCCCGGATTCCGGATCATTCTCGTCTTCGATCAGGGCCTTACGCAGGATATCCCACGTGAAAATGTAAATGCCCATCGAGGCCAGATTCGACTTCGGGTTCTTCGGTTTCTCTTCAAACTCAACAATATTGTCGTGCGAGTCAACATTCATGAGGCCAAAGCGCGAAGCCTCCTCCCACGGTACCTCAAGAACAGCAATCGTGCAGTCCGCTTGGTTGTCCACGTGGGTTTTCAGCATCTTCGTATAGTCCATTTTATAGATGTGGTCGCCCGACAAGACCACCACATACTTCGGATCAAAAATATCGATAAAACCAATATTCTGATAGATCGCATTCGCCGTATTCTTATACCAGTCACTTCCTTCGTTGTGCTGATACGGAGGCAGGATAAACGCACCGCCATTCGAACGATCCAGATCCCAGGGATGCCCATTACTGATGTACGTATTCAGGGCTAAGGGCTCGTACTGGGTCAGTACGCCAACGGTGTCAATCCCCGAATTCGTGCAGTTACTTAGGGTAAAGTCGATAATTCTGTACCTTGAACCGAAAGGTACGGCCGGCTTCGCCATTAAACTGGTCAACGAGCCAAGTCGTGACCCTTGCCCTCCGGCAAGTATCATTGCGATCAGATCTTTTTTTGCCATGTTCTGCCTCCTATTTGCCTAGATTTTTCCGATACTGTTCTGCTACTGCGTTTACTACTACATCTTACCTGTTTTCTTCATCGGTTACATCAGCTACGTCGCGGTCGGTGGCCATCAATTTCGGGGGCTGCCAATCCGCTGGGATCGGCATTTCCGGGTCAGGCCAGGGTTCTAGGGGTTCTGGGCTTTCGTCCAAAGCCGCCAGTTTCAAGATCAAGCCTCCCAGGGGAGGTAAGTTCACCCGCAGCGACTGCTTATAGCCATGATTCGCAATATCTCTGGAATAAAGGAGAACCCCGGAAGTATCGTCTGAGGTGGTCTCGGCGGCTTTGGCCAAAGTCGCCTCATCCGCATCCCACGAGTAAAGCTCAGAGAAGCGCTCGTTCCCCTCGGCCAAAGCCAGCTGCCCCTGCGGAATCAGGATCTCGTAGCCCGAACCGCCCCACTGCTTATCGTCGGAGTTCAGGATGATCTCGTACGCACCACGGGCGGGGGCCGGGAACTTGTAATTGTTGACCGGGGCAGGCGTCATGTTGATGATGAAAATGAGATTCCCACCGCGTTTGTCACGCCGCACCCAGCTGTACACACTGTTCGTCGCATCATCGGCATTCAGCCAGTTGAAACCCTCCCAGGTCGTGTCATCCTCCCAGAAAGCAGGGATCTCGAGATACAAATGATTCAAGGTCTTCACGAACTCATGTAACTTATGATGCATATCATAGTCTAGAAGGAACCACTCCAGTTGTTCGTAGTAACGCCACTCAATGAACTGCCCAATTTCCGAGCCCATGAAGTTCAACTTACCGCCCGGGTGGCCCATCTGGTAAAGGAAAAGTTCACGCATCGAAGCAAATTTACGCCAGAAATCACCCGGCATCTTGTTCATCAGCGAGGCCTTCCCATGCACCACTTCATCGTGCGAAAGCGCCAGCAAAAAGCGCTCATGGAAGTTATAGAGCATCGAGAAGGTAATCTCATTGTGGTGGTGTTTGCGCCAGAGATAGTCGTAGCTAAAATACGCCAAGGTATCGTGCATCCAGCCCATGTCCCACTTCATGTCGAAGCCCATGCCGCCTTCTTTCGACGCGTGAGTGACCTTCGGCCAAGCCGTGGACTCCTCGGCGATCATCAGCGCACCGGGATACTCTTCGTGGACCAGATCATTCAAATCCCGGAGGAACGACACCGCCTCCAAGTTCTCCGTCCCGCCATATTGATTCGGCACCCATTCTCCGGATTTTTTGCTGTAATCCAGAT
>CAZCLL010000044.1:0-1137 GCA_964499555.1 uncultured Fastidiosipila sp. | reverse complement strand
CCCATCCACGTGGAACTCCGAGAGCCAGTACACCGCAGACGACGCGAGGAAGGACCGCACCTCCGCCTTGCTGTAGTCGAAGACCAAAGTCCCCCAGTCCGAGTGCTCCCCGAGGCGGCTATCGGCGTACTCATAGCAGGCTTGTCCGTCGAAGAAGGCTAGGCCAAAGGCATCTCTCGGGAAGTGCGCCGGCACCCAGTCTAGGATGACCCCAATCCCCATTTCGTGCATGTGATTCATGAAGTATTGGAAGCCTTCTTTTTCCCCATGGCGTGCGGTGGGGGCGAAGTAGCCCGTCACCTGATAGCCCCATGAGCCATCGAAAGGATACTCCGTCACCGGCATCAACTCGATGTGGGTATAGCCCATCTTCTTGACATAGTCGGCCAAAAGAATCGCCAGCTCCTCATACGTGTAGTAGCTACCGTCTTCCTTGCGCTTCCACGAGGAGATATGGACCTCGTACACGTTGATCGGCGAAGAGGAAACATCCCTCTCCTTCCGGGCCTGTAAGTAGGCCTCGTCGGTCCATTCGAATGCTTGATCAATGTAAAGCACCGAAGCATCATTCGGCCGAAGTTCGGTCTTCCTAGCATATGGATCCGCCTTGAAACGTCCCTTGCCGTCCTGGCCAACAATATAGTATTTATAGCACTGGCCTTCTTCCGCTTCGGGCACGAAGCCTTCCCAGACACCGGTCGAACGGATCTTCTCTAGCGGATAGTCTTCAGTTCGCCACTCGTTGAAATCACCGGCAACCGAGACATAGCTCGCATGCGGTGCCCAGACAGCGAAGCGGAAACCCGCCTGCCCTTCTTGCTCGTCAACGTGCGAACCAAATAAGTTATATGACATGTAGTTATGTCCCGTATTAAAGAGATAATATGCATCATCCATGGGCTACACCTCTTGCTTGATAAGATCATTATACCTAAATAGTGAAAATTAAACATGAAATCTATCGTTCCTTCTGTGGCACATAGTAAAATCCACAAAATATACAGAAATTGAACTTGTTTTTTTCTGATTAGACAAGTGCCAATCGTGCACTTTGCCGCTTGCGGACTCCTGCCTTCTTCTGGTATAATTCTGCTTCGTCAGCCCGAGATGTAGCGCAGTTGGTAGCGCGCCTGCTTT
>CAZCLL010000043.1:0-17554 GCA_964499555.1 uncultured Fastidiosipila sp. | reverse complement strand
TGGTCAGGGTGAATTCTGTCTGCTCTTCAACAGCTGCAGCTGCTTCACCGCCGCCTGCAGGACCGGCAACTGCAACAGCAGAAGCGGTAACACCGAATTCTTCCTCAAGAGCGTGTACGAGCTCATTCAGCTCGAGAACGCTGAGGGCTTTGATCTCATCAATAAACTTAGTCACTTTTTCACTAGCCATGGATTGTTCCTCCTAATCCTTATTTACTCAGCGGACTCTGCCGGAGCTTCTTCTTTTACTTCTGTTACTTCTTCTGCAGGAGCGGCTACTTCCGCTTCAGCAGAAACAGCCTCTGGGGTGGTCTCTGCGGCTTTGGCCTCAGGAGCCTCAGGAGCCTCCGTTGCTTCAACAGCCTCAACAGCCGCTTCAGCCGGAGCTGCAACGACGGCTGCACCTACGGCAGCATCTGCGCCTGTTGTACCGCCAACTTCTTCGACTTTGTCAGCGATGGCCTTGACCATCATTGCCAAACCGGAAATCGGGGACACTAAACTGCCAACGAGTTTGCCATAGAGAACCGGGAGTTCCGGGATATCGGCAAGCGCCATGAGCTCGTCATAGGACAGAACCTTCCCTGCACTCGCACCACCCTTGAGTTTGTAATCCGGGTGATCCTTAACAAACTTCTTCAAGATCTTCGCAGGAGCAATCAAATCGGTTTCGCTGTAGGCGACCGCCGTAGAGCCCTTGAAGACCTCTTCCAGCCCATCCAAACCGGCTTCCTTCGCAGCCAGAATACCCATGGTATTCTTGACAACTTTATACGTGACGCCTGCGCTGCGCAAGGTGTTACGGAGTTCCGTATCTTGTGCGACTGTAAGGCCCAAGTATTCAGCCAGGACGAGTGTCTGGGCAGACTTGAATTCATTAGCGAGCTCGGCGACAACGGCCTTCTTCTCGTTCAAAATCTTTTCACTGGACATGTCTTACCCTCCTTCTTCAAAAAAATATCTCCCATGCCAAGAAGACATGAGAGATACGATCATTCATTCATTACCTACTAAGGTATTCTGAAACTCGTTCCTCGGCAGGAATCCTCAAAGGATTTACGCTGTATGCTCCTGCTGTCTTAGGCACTTGTAGAATAGTAGCGATCCGGGAAGATTTTGTCAAGAGGTTTCCCGCGGTTTGCGGTTCGAGGTTTCCCGCGATTCGCGGATTCCCCTCGGTTCGCGGATTCCCGGACACCCGGACTCACCGGGTTTCCCGGATTCCCGGACTCACCGGTTTCCCGGCTTATTTTCCCGGTGTCAAACGCACAGCCGGACCCATGGTAGAAGTTAGCGTTGCGCTTTTCACATATTGGCCCTTGGCCGCTGCCGGTTTCGCTCTCAGAATGGCATCCATCAGAGCACGGTAATTCTCGAACAGAGCAGGCTCTTCAAAAGAAGCCTTCCCAATCGGAGCGTGAATGATGTTGGACTTATCCAAACGATATTCCACCTTACCAGCCTTCAGTTCGCCAATTGCGGTCGTAACATCAGCGGTGACAGTACCTGCCTTCGGGTTCGGCATCAAGCCCTTAGGACCCAAGACACGACCCAGACGCCCCACAACACCCATCATATCCGGAGTTGCAACGACGACATCGAAATCAAACCAGTTTTCCTTCTGAATCTTGTCTGCCAATTCAACGCCGCCGACAAAATCAGCACCAGCTGCCTTCGCCTGATCCGCTTGCTGACCCTGTGCAAAAACCAAAATCCGTACCGACTTACCGGTACCATGGGGCAGGACCACCGTGCCGCGAACCTGTTGATCCGCGTGACGAGAGTCAACACCCAGTCTTACGTGAAGTTCGATGGTCTCGTCAAACTTCGCCGTTGCCATTTTCTTCACCACACTGACAGCCTCGGTGGGCTCGTAGGCGGACTTCTCCAGGAGCTTAGCGGCATCCTGGTATCTCTTACCTCTTTTTGCCATCTAGTCCTCCTTATGCTTCGTCGTTATCGACGACAATACCCATGCTGCGGGCTGTACCGGCAACCATTTCCATGGCAGCCTCCACGCTGGCGGCGTTGGTATCCTTGATCTTCATTTCGGCAATCTTGCGGACTTCGGAACGCTTAATGTGCGCGACCTTATCCTTCTGCGGAACGCCGGAACCCTTCTCAATGTTGCAGGCTTTCTTCAGCAGTACCGGAACCGGAGGAGTCTTGGTAATAAAGGAATACGAGCGATCTGCGTAGACAGTAATCACAACCGGAATAACCAGGCCGACATCTGCTGCTGTTCTCTCATTAAATTCCTTGACGAACTGCGGAATCGAAATTCCGTGCTGTCCAAGAACTGGTCCAACCGGCGGCGCTGGCGTAGCTTTACCTGCAGGAATCTGTAATTTTACATAACCTGTGATTTTCTTGGCCATTGTAGCCACCTCCCAAATTTCTTCACGGCCAAAGCCGCGCTTATCGTAAATCTTCGCCTCGAAGCGAAGTGACAAGTATAGTCATGTATGCATTTAAATAGGTATATATAGTCCGAGCACTGCCAAACTGAAGTGCATGCCAGACGAAGCCTATTACAGGTGCATCACCTGGGTGAAGTCCAGCTCTACCGGCGTCTCTCTGCCGAACATCGAAACCATGAGGCGAACCTTCTTCTTCTCGAAGTTGATCTCTTCCACGCTACCAACGAAACTCTCCAGAGGCCCATTGATAATCTTGACCGAGTCGCCCACTTCATAGTCAACATCAGGCACCCAATCCGTTTCCACACCCATCATGGCAAGCTCTTCATCCTGCAAAGGAATCGGCTTGGAGTTCGGGCCGACGAAACCCGTCACCCCTCTCGTGTTCCGGACGATATACCAAATATCATCATTCAGCACCATCTTGATCAAGACATAGCCGGGGAAAATCTTCTTCATCGAAGTCTTCTTCTTCCCGTCCTTAATCTCAACCACTTCCTCCATCGGAACTTCAATTTCCTGGATAAAGTCCTGAATGCCGCGGTTCTGAACCACTTGTTCTAAGGTCTGCTTCACCTTATTCTCATAGCCGGAATACGTGTGCACCACGTACCACAGGGCTTCGACGCCCTCTACAGGCTCCGGTTTCTCAGCTGGTAGAAGATCCTCCGCCACTTCCGGGTCAACAGGCGAGTCAGGCAGCGCAGCTTCCCGGGAGATTACGGTGTCCGTAGCTTCGGCCAAAGCCGCAGAAGGCTCATAAGTCTCCCCTGCTTCCGTTGCTACTTCCTCCACATTGTCTCTCTCATCAATGAAATCTGCCATGTACCTATACTCCTGATTAATTGCCCGTGCTCGTTGTAGCCGGTTCGGTTGTTGGAATCGAGGTGATCCCCGTTTGATCAACAGTTGTTTCGCTTGCACCAGTGGTCACAGCCGGTGTCGTCACAGCCGGTGTTGTCGTAGGTGTAGGCGGCGCAACGTTGAAGCCCGCCAGACCCAAGACCCCGGTCATAATCGAATCAACGACAAAGATCAAGACGGCCGCCAACGCAACAATGACCAGAACAACCGCTGTCGTCTGTTTGACATTCTTCTTATCCGGCCAAACAACAAGTTTGAGCTCATTTTTCAACCCGCGGAAAAAGTTCTTGACCCGGGTGCTAAATGACACCTTGCCAGAATCCTTGCCCTTATCCTTCGCAGACTTCTTGCTCCCTTGCGGTTCCGTCTTGTTCGTTGATTTATTCGGCTTATTCGCCATATCGCAATCCCTTCTCCTGACCCATCAGAAAGACCTTACTTGGTCTCCTTATGAGTGGTGTGTTTCTGGCAGAATCTGCAATACTTGCTCATTTCTAACCGTGCAGGGTGAGCCTTCTTATTCTTCTTCGTGGTGTAATTCCTCTGTTTGCATTCATCGCAAGCCAGAATTACAATTTCTGCGGCACCAGCCTTAGCCATGTTCGTCTTACCTCCGTCGTGAGTCTCCTATCTTCCATATGACAAAAAACGCACATAAAAAAATAGCGCTCGGTGTACAAGCCTGAGAATTATATCACGGGTCTTATAAGGTGTCAAACAGGCCGACGCTTTTTCAACTCTTCGTAGACTTCATCAAAGGTCAGATTCTCTTCCACCATCAGGACCATCAAGTGGTAGTGAAGATCCGCAATTTCGTAGACCAATTCCTCTTTCGAATGATTCTTCGCAGCAATGATGACTTCGGAGGTCTCTTCACCGACCTTCTTCAAGATCTTGTCAATCCCCTTCTCAAAGAGATAGCTCGTGTAGGCTCCGTCTTTAGGATTGTTTTTGCGATCTTCGATCACCTGATAAACTTCTTGCAAAATGTCTCCGATATTACTCATTTCTCTATCCTTTCATACTGTCTCACCGCGGAGGCAAGATCGATCTTTCCTTCATAGTACGCACGACCAATGATGGCACCTGCGGCACCAATCTCGGCGGCTTTGGCCAAATCGGCTGCCGCATGGACCCCGCCGGAGAGGATGACGTCTAAGCCCGCGTGCCGAATCAGCGCCTCTGTGCTCTCGAATGCAGGTCCGGCCAAAGCACCATCCCGGCTAATGTCCGTGTAAATCAAGGTCTTCGCACCCACTTGCTTGAGCTCCAGGGCCAGCTCGTCTCTCGTCTTGCCACCGGGCTTCGTCCACCCGTGTGTCCTGACTTCATTGCCCAAACAGTCGAGGCCTATGGCAATTTTCTTGCCGTAAAGACGCAGGGCTTCGGCAGCAAATTCCGGATTCTCCACAGCCGCTGTGCCCAGCACTGCGCGACTTACACCTGCCGCAAAACGCTTCTCCAACGCCGCCAAATTCCGGATGCCACCGCCATTTTGAATGTTGAGTCCGGTGGTTTCAGCAATCTGGGCAATGACCTTCAAATTTTCCTCGCCGCCATCGCGCGCTGCATTCAAATCGACGATGTGGAGCCAGGAAATTCCGGCGGCCTGCATCACCTGCGCACAATGGAGCGGGTCATCATAGTAGGTGGTCACTTGGCTGTAGTCTCCTTTGAGGAGACGGACCACTTTGCCGTCTAGAAGGTCAATGGCGGGGTAAAGAATCATGTCGAACTCCTTGCTAGTTCTTCACCAGTCAAGAGTCGGTAGGCTTCGAGGTAGCGCTCGGAGGTCTGGCGGATAATTTCCTCGGGGAGAGCTGGTGCGGGTTCTTGCTTGTCCCAAGTCAGGGTCTCCAGATAGTCCCTGAGGAATTGCTTGTCGAAACTGTCTTGGGCCTTTCCCGGTTCATAATGCTTGAGATCCCAGAAACGGGAGGAATCCGGCGTGAGGATTTCGTCACAGAGGATGATCTCGCCATCCAAGAGCCCGAATTCAAATTTCGTATCCGCTAAAATGATCCCGCGTTCTCTCGCATACGCCGCCCCCTCGTTATAGATCCGCAGGGAAAGTTCCTCTAGCGCACGGGCAATTTCTTCGCCGACCAGATCCGCTAATTCCTCGGTCGTAATGTTGATATCGTGGCCCTCTTCGGCCTTTGTGGATGGGGTGAACAGCGCTTCGGGGAGTTTATCGCCGCGGCGTAGGCCTTCCGGCATCGTATGGCCGGACACCTTCCCTGTCGCCTGATATTCTTTCCAAGCAGAGCCTTCGAGATAGCCTCTCACAATACATTCGGCCGGAAGCATCTCCGCCTTTTTTACCAACATCGAACGGCCGGCCAGTTGCTCTTTGTATTTACGTAGCTCTTCCGGATACTCATCCGGATTCGTGCTAATCATATGATTCGGAACCAAATCCGCAAACTTCGTAAACCAGAACGCGGCTAGGCTATTTAAGACCTCGCCTTTATACGGGATCAGTTCACGAAACACCACATCAAATGCCGAGACCCGATCGGTCACCAGCAAGAGTAGCTTGTCACCTAAGTCATAGCTCTCGCGAACTTTTCCCCGGCGAAACGTCGGTACATCCAAAAAATCACTGCTTCCCATGGGCATGGGTCATCTCCTTTACTCTTCTTCCCTGACAAATGTGCCTTTGCTTGGGCCTATTCCTAGGCCTCCGAGGGCCGTTTCCTTATAAAGTACCTTTTGTGGAAGGAATCCCTTCTACAGTGGGGTCGACTTGCACCGCCATCTTCAAGGCTCTGCCAAACGCCTTGAAAATTGCCTCCGTCTGGTGATGCGTATTCTCCCCGTGCAGGAGTTCAATATGCAGGGTCAACAACGCATTATTGGCCACTGCTTGAAAAAACTCCTTCGTCATTTCACTGGGATATTTCCCAATGTACTCGAAAGGAAAGTGGGCATCAAAGTACAAGTACGGCCGCCCGGACAAATCCAAGACAACTCTTGCCAGACTTTCATCTAAAGGCACATAACTATGGCCGTAGCGTGTCAGACCAATTTTCTCCCCAACCGCCTCGCGCAGTGCTTGCCCCAGCAAAATCCCGGTATCTTCGATCGTGTGATGGCCATCCACTTCCAGATCGCCAATCGCTTCCAACTCCAGATCCAAGCCGCCGTGGCGCGAAATCTGCTCCAACATATGGTCAAAAAAAGGAATACCCGTCGAAATCTTCGACTTCCCTGTCCCATCTAGGTTCAAGGTCAGGCGAATCTCGGTCTCCTTGGTCTGCCGTTCTTTCGTTGCTTGTCTCATGCTGTCTCCTTTCGGGGTCGGGCATTATTATACGTCTACTGCCAAGCTTCTAGCGAAACTGATCCACGATATTGGTCAGTGTGCGTACAAAAATCTTCATTTCTTCCTCACTGCCGATCGAAATCCGCAGGAAATCCCGCAGTTCCTCACGATCCCAGCGTCTCACCAGAATTCTCGCTTGTCTCAGCGCCTTGAAAATCATCTCACCAGCGATGGATGCATGTTTCGCCCAGAGGAAGTTCGCTTGGGAATCCGTCACGAAAAAGCCCAGTTCGCGAAGCTTCTTTGCCGTCTCCTCACGCGTATTCCGGATCACCGCGCAGGCATGCCGGTAGTAACCTCTTTCTTGCAGGGCCTTTTCGGCCAAAGCCGCCGCCAGCCGGTCTATCGGGTACGAGTTGAAGGTATTCTTCATCGTCGTGAGATCTTGGATCAATGCGGCGCTCCCATAAGCCATCCCCACCCGCAAGCCGGCCAAAGAGTAGGACTTACTAAAGGTCTGCACAACCAACAAATTCTCATAATCTTGAAGGAGCGCCACGCTACTGGCTCCCGCCGAGGCAAAATCAATGTAAGCCTCGTCGATCACCACCAAGCGCTCCGGGTCTTGTTTCAACAAACGAATGATCTCCGGCAGCTCCAGCAAACAACCAGTCGGCGCATTAGGATTTGCCAAGATCACCGCTTGGCTTGGCCGATCATAATCGTCAATCCGAATCCTCTCTTCTTCCGTCAAATCCAGGGTCTCATACGGAATCTGATAGCGCTTGGCATAGACTTCATAGAAAGAATAGGTTTTCGTTGCACTCAGAACCGGCTTCCCCTCCGGCTCAAAAAACGTCTGGAAAATAAAGGCCAACACTTCATCTGAGCCATTCCCCACAAAGACTTGGTCTGCGGCTAGGCCTTGTTCTTTCGCAAGAGCCTGCCGCAAATTCAGCGATTCCGGATCCGGATAGAGCCGTAAGTCCGCAACGGAAAAATCTGCTAAGGCCTTCTTTACTAGTGGCCCCGGAGGAAACGGACTTTCATTCGTATTGAGCTTGATCAGGCCCGGTTCCTTCGGTTGCTCCCCTGGTGTGTAAGGGACTAACGCTTTCGTCAAACGATTCGCAAACTTCGACATGGCTTAGCCCTCGCGGCGGATGCGAACCGCCGCTTCGTGACAATCCAAGGATTCCGAAGCCGCCAAACGCTCCACCGTTTCCGCCACTTCCAAGAGACTCTCCTTCTGATAATGAATCAAAGAAATCTTCTTCCGGAAATGACTCACACTTAGGGGCGAGAAGAATCTAGCCGTTCCCGAAGTCGGCAAGACGTGATTCGGGCCAGCATAATAATCGCCGAGTGGTTCCGGGCTCCAAGGCCCGACAAAAATGGCGCCGGCATTTCTGATTTTCGAAACTGCCTCCGCCTGGGCATCCTCAGCCACCATGATCTCCAAATGCTCCGGGGCAAAATCATTAGACAAAGCAATGGCTTCCTCCAAACTCTCGCATACCAAGATAGCCGCGTAGTCCCGAAGAGATGCCTGAAGAATCTCGCGGCGGGCGGCTTTGGCCGCAAAATCACGCAGGAAAGCCTGGACTTCCTCCGCCAAACGAGCACTCGTCGTAACCAGAATCGCCGATGCCAATGGATCATGTTCCGCCTGCGACAACATATCGCGCGCCACGAAATCGGCCCTGGCTGACTCGTCCGCAATAATCAGAATCTCCGACGGCCCCGCAAACATATCGATATCGACCGTGCCATACACCATCCGTTTGGCCACGTTCACATAAATATTCCCGGGCCCGGTGATCTTATCCACTTGCGGAATCGACTCCGTCCCGTAAGCCAGCGCTGCAATCGCCTGCGCCCCGCCGACCTTATAGATGCGGTTTACGCCGGCAAGCGCCGCTGCCGTCAGGATCACCGGGGCAACTTTCCCGCCCGGCCCCGGCGGCGTGCACATGATAATCTCCTCTACGCCGGCCACAGAGGCCGGGATCGCATTCATCAAAACCGAGCTCGGCAGCGGCGCTGTCCCGCCGGGCACATAAATCCCCACCCGCTGGAGCGGACGCTCAAGAAGCGAAACATGACTGCCATGTGCATCTTCTAACACCACCGGCTTGGTATTCACGAGTTGCACTTCATGGAAACGCCTGACCGAAGCCGCAGCTGCAGTCAAATCCGCAACAAGCTGCGGGTCAAGTGAAGCCTTCGCCTCTGCAATTTCCGCTTCTGTCACCGCCAAATCCTCGAGCGCCACCCGGTCAAAGCGTTTCGTATACGCCTTCACCGCCTGGTCTCCTTCAGCACGGACAGCCGCCAGAATCTGGCTCACCGATTCATTGACATCGCTTCGTTCCATCTTACTTCGGGCGGAAATCTGCTTCAGCTGCTCTTTCGCCTCGGGACTCGTCGTCCGAATCATTCTCACATCAAAATCTGCCATAACGCTATTCCTTACTCTTCGCCGTTTTTGCCGCCACTTGCTGCCTGAGCTTCGTGATTAAGCGCCCGATCTCCTCCGACTTCAGTTTCATCGAAACCGGATTCACCACGAGCCTGGCCGAACAAGCCGCAACATCTTCCAGCACTTCAAGATCATTCTCTACTAAAGTCCGGCCGCTTTCAACAATATCCACAATGACGTCCGCCAGCCCCACCAAAGGCGCCAGCTCAATCGACCCATTCAGCTTAATAATCTCAACCGCCTCGCGTTTCTCATTCGCAAAATACCGCCGCGCCACTTGCGGATACTTCGTGCCCACCTTCAGCTTGCCCCGGGAATAATCCCCCAGATCAAAGCCCACCGGCCCCGCCACCGCCAGCTTACAGGCCCCGAACTTCAGGTCCAGAACCTCAAATAGGCTCTTCCCTTCCTCCAACAAGGTATCCTTCCCGGCCACCCCAAGGTCCGCGACCCCAGACTCCACATAGGTCGGCACATCCGCCGGCTTCGCCAGAATAAAGCGAAGACTCCCATCCTCATTCTCAAAGATCAACTTCCGAGAAGCCTCCTGCAGCACGCGGCAATCGTAGCCCGCCGCTGTCAAAAGCTCCACCGCCTTATCCCCCAGACGCCCCTTCGCCAGCGCAATCGTCAGTTTCTTCATTCAAACACCTCCTGCAGCACCACCTGGCACCCGCCTAAGCGGAGTTCTCGGGCTTTGGCCAAAGCCGCCTCGCGCTCCTCTGCCCGGTAACGCAGGACTTGCCGTTCCCGCAGATCCTCCGGCACCAGGGAGGACTCCTGGAGCACCTGCCCCAAAAGATCCAGATCCAAAGAAAAACCCGTCGCCGGCAAATCCCGCCCAAAAGCCTGACACAAATGATCGTAGCGGCCGCCCGACAGCACTTCCGAACCAGCCCCGGCCGCATAGCCCCGGAAAATCGTCCCCGTGTAATAACTCAAATTCTTCAGGAGGCCCAGATCGATCGAAACATAACGATCCAAACCCGCACTCCGCAAATAATGAAGGATCCCTTCCAGCTCCGCCAACGAAGCCAGAGCTGCCCGATTCTTCGTCAAAGGCCTGACCTTCTCCAATACCTCATACGAGCCCGAGGTCTGCATCATGGTCTCCAAAATCCTCGCCAAATCCTCCGGCAAAGCCTGATCCGCCATCAAAGCATCCAAACGCACAAACTCTTTGCCATCAATCATCTCTGGCAAAAGATCCGCTAGATCCGCCTGCAGCTGATACTCCTCAATCAAGGCCTTATAAAACCCCGTCTGATTCAGCGACAACTGAAAATCCTTGATCCCCAGCTCCTTCAAGCTCGTAATGGCCAAAGCCAAAACCTCCCCATCCGCAGCCAAACCAGTCGCTCCAATAAACTCAACCCCGGCCTGCTCAAACTGATGACTCCGCTGCCCATTCGCTGTCCCACCAGCCCGAAACATCGTCCCAATATAAGACAAGCGCAAAGGCAAGGCTAAATTCCTTCCCGATGTCGCTACAAACCTTGCCAGCGGCACCGTATTATCATAGCGCAACGCCAAAAGCCGCCCCTGCGGATCCGAAAACTTATACAGCTGCTCCTGCTTCACAAACTGATCTTGCAAATACACATCCGCAAACTCAATCTCCGGCGTCTCCACTTCCTCATAGCCCCAGCTCCAAAAAAGTTTGCGTAACCGCCCCTCCGTCTTCCGTCTCCTAAAGGTATTCGTCGGCAACTGATCCCGCATGCCCTCAGCTGTATAGTATTTCCATTCCATTGCTGTATCTCACTTTGTTGTTTGTTTTTTTGTTTGTTTGTTTGTTTGTTTGTATGTTGTTTGTTGTTGTTGTGGTGGTTTTTGTTTGTTGCTGTTGTGGTTGTTTGTTGTGGTTCTTGTGTTGGTCGTGTTTTTGCTTTTGTTTATGTTTTCTGTGCTGTGGTTGTTTGCTGTTTCTGTTGTTGTACCGTTGTGCTTTACCTGTATGTTGTACAGGATTTGTTTTCTGCACTATGGCTATTTGCTATTTGCTATTTGCTATTTGCTATTTGCTATGTTGTGTTCTGTGCTCTTCATTTTGCCACAAAACTGCACTGCTCATCTCTTCTTCATTGCTCTATCGCTTTATCTAACTAAAGCACTAAAGCCTAGTGAATACTACCCTCTTCCCAGTCCTTTGTCAATGCTCCAAAATATTTTGCGACTTTACGACTTAGCGACTGAGCAACGTAGATGCTTCGACAGAAACAGGAAATAGGGGATATCTAGTAAGAGCAACCACGATACAGGATATCCTTCCGCCACTCCTTGAAAAAAATACGAGAATTACATCCGCTCTTAAAAAACTCACCCTCTGCTGATACTGGCTACTTGGTAGGAAGTTGGATGCGGTAAAAAATCACTTATCCATCCGTCATTCCGGCTGATATCCACAACGGTAAGTGCGTTTTGTGTTTGCAGTGATCCGCTTGATGGTAATCCCTGCGTTGATTTGATGTTTTGGCGGAAGGGACTCTTGTGTTCGGTGCGTGTTCGGGTCGATATCCCCCTTTTCTAGTGAATCGTAGATGGCTAGGTGAGAGAATTTGATAGATAACATGATAAGAAGGTCAGGATCCGTCGCTGTCCATTCTTACCATATTATATGATGCTCAATTCTTGAATAAATAGCTCCTAGACAAGGTAAAAAGGCTTTTATAAGGTGCTTTTCCAGGAGAATCTGCCAGAGGATAATATGTTTTCCATGGATAACGACAGATCTTGACCATCATGACATATTACATATCAGTTATAGACTGGAGATATTATTGTCCACTACGATTATCGTGTTGATTTTCGATTAAATCCTGAATCCGATAGGTCATATGGCAATCTCCACTTCAATTATCGTGTTGATTTTCGATTAAATCCGGAATCTGATAGGCCATATGACAATCTCCACCTCAATTATCGTGTTGATTTTCGATTAAATCCGGGATCCGATAGGCCATATGGTAATCTCCACTTCAATTATCGTGTTGATTTTCGATTAAATCCGGAATCCGATAGGCCATATGGCAATCTCCACCTCTATTATCGTGTTGATTTTCGATTAAATCCGGAATCCGATAGGCCATATGGCAATCTCCACCTCAATTATCGTGTTGATTTTCGATTAAATCCGGAAACCAGCACTTTCAAGCGCCAATCAGCACAATAACACCTCATATCACGGAGAGCGGCGACCAAACAAACAACCCCGAAGCCCATCACATCACATTACATCACATCACATCAAACAATCAACAAACTACTTATGATACTTCTCCCCCTTGAGAATCTTACACGCACGGTAAAGCTGCTCAAGAAAAATCAAACGTGCAAGCTGATGAGGAAACGTCATCCGACTCATGGAAATACGAGCATTCACCCTTGCCAAAACCTCAGGAGCAAAGCCTCGAGAACCCGCAATCACAAAATTCACGGTCGCCCCACCCAGTTCAAGCCATTTCTCTAAACTCGCAGCAAATTCAGGCGAATCAAGCGCTTCTCCGGCCAAATCCAAAGCCACAACATAACCAGACTTGATCTGGGCCAGAAGACGCTCACCTTCTTCGCTCTTCGCCCGAGCTTCAGGAGTCTCGTCAGGCGCGTCTTTTACTTCTATAATCTCAAGTTTGAAATAAGAAGAAATGCGCTTGCTATACTCCGCAATGCCCGCTTGGAGCCACTTCTCTTTAATCTTTCCTGTCGTAATCAATCGAACAAGCACAGGTCTCTTCTCCTCATAGCGATCACAGAATTGGATGCGTCATAAAGCGAGTGCGATCCTTCTCGCAAACCACAACCCACAAACCACAAACCAAACCACCCCCCTCACAACACCTGCCACAAGCTCGGTGTGTAGCGGGGCGCCGTCAGCATCGTGTAGTCGTGACCATTTTTAGCGCCCAGCTCATGGATCTGCGCTTCGACACCGGTGTACGCCAACTCCGGGCGGTTATTCTCTTTTGATAAGTGAATCAGGACAAAACGGGTCGAACCCTCAAGGATCAAGCTGCTGATCGCATCGCCACAAGCAACATTCGATAAATGCCCATTCTCCGAATCAATCCGCTTCTTCAAAGGCCAGGGATAAGGTCCACCCCAGAGCATATCGTGATCATAATTCGCTTCAATAAAAACCAAATCACTGCCACTCACCGAATCTGCAATATGCTCCGTCCAGTGACCCACATCACTCGCCACCGAAACCACCCCATGACCCGTGTCAATGCGGAAGCCCAAAGGCTCCGCCGCATCGTGCGGCACATGAAAAGGCTTCACCGCCATATTGCCAATCTCAAACGGCGTATCCGAAGAAATAAAACGAATATCCATTCGCTCCACATAAGCCAGCCGATCTTTGGCCGCCTCGTACGTTTGCTTCGTCAAAAACACCGGCAAACCATAACGCCTGGCCAAAACCGACAACCCCTGCATGTGATCCGAATGTTCATGCGTCAAGAGAAGACCCTGCAACCGGGCAGGGTCAATATCGCGTTCACGCATCGCAAGTTCAAGCTGTTTGGCATTTACCCCCGCATCAATCAGCAAGGAGGTGTCACGATTTTGGATAAAAATGCTATTCCCAGAGCTGCCGCTTACCAGCGTGCAGGCTCGGACAAGACCCGACATTTAGAGCTCTCTTTCTGCATTCTCATAGACATCCGAGCTCTTGCGGATATCCGCACCGATGCTCTGGAGTTTCGAGACAAGATTCTCATAACCCCGTTCAAGAGAGAAAATATCATACACTTCCGTCATCCCAGAAGCACCCAAGCCGGCCAAAACCATCGCCGCCCCCGCACGCAAATCTCTAGCCTGCACCATCGCCCCAGACAAACTCACTGGTCCTTGGATCAGCGCCACACGATCCGCAATCATAATGTCTGCGCCCATTTGCTTGAGGTCATCAATGTACTGGAAACGGTTCGCCCAAACATCCTCATACATTTTGCTGAGGCCCGTGCATTGGCAGAGCAAAACCACCGTCTGCGGCTGAAGATCCGTCGGGAAACCCGGATACGCCATCGTGCGGAAAGACGTCGCCTTCAACACCTGATCCGCCTCAACCTTCACCCGGATCCAATCCTCACCAACTGTCAACGCAACACCCATCTCATCGAGTTTGGCCGACAGGGGTTCCATATGCTTAGGAATCAAGTTACGAACCGTAACATCCCCTCTCGTCACCGCCGCTGCGATCATAAACGTCCCCGCCTCAATCTGGTCCGGAATAATCGCATAGGTCGAGCCGCCGGGTAAACGCTCTTGACCCTCAATACGGATCACATCCGTACCGGCTCCGCGAATACTTGCTCCCATGGAATTCAAAAAGTTCGCCACATCAACAATGTGCGGTTCTCTCGCCGCATTCTCAATCGTGGTTCGCCCCCGAGCCTTCGACGCTGCAATCATCAGGTTCATCGTCGCACCGACGCTCACCTTATCCAGGAAAATATGCTCCCCGTGAAAATCATCCGCCTCCAGCGTAATGTAGCCATGAGACATGTTATCGACAGCCCCCATGGCATTGAAGCCCTTCAAGTGCAGGTCAATCGGCCTCGTCCCGAAATTACAGCCGCCCGGCAAGAAATTCTTTGCCTTACCAAAACGAGCCAGCATCGCCCCCAGAAAATAGTAGGACGCCCGAATATTGCGCGCCCTCTCGTCCGTAATCTCGTGCGTGTGGATGCTCGTCGCGTCGAAGTACACCGTACCGTCCTTCTTCGTCTCGACTTTCGCCCCTAAATTCCGGCAAAGCTCCAGCTGCGTCTCAATATCCGACACATGCGGCAAATTCTCGATCACGCAAGGACCGTCAAGAACACAGGCCGCAGCAATAATCCCCAAAGCCGCATTCTTCGATCCGCTTACCGTAATCTCACCTTGAAGCGGTTTGCCGCCATTAATATAGTAACTGGCCAAGGAATAATCCCCCCTATTTATCCAAATAATCTTAGTTATTATAGCGTATTCGAGAGCTCTCTCTCGTCTTCTGAGGCGTTTTCAGTAGAACTGGCAGATTCACTAGAGTCAGTCGACTCAACCTTCGAATCTGCGGCTTTGGCCAAAGCCGCCTCTTGCAGCCCGTCCTCCGAGGGCTCGTCTTTCGTAGTTTCAGCTGGCTTCCCCTGGCGGAAAACCCCCGCGAAATCCTCGTTCGTTTCTTCCACTTCCTCAGCCATTCGGTAGGGCTTGATGAGCAAGTCGCGCTCGGCACGGGTCAGATCTTCCAGCGTCTCCGCCTTCATCCCCGCCTCTTCGGCTTGCGCCAGGAGCTCTTTTTGGGCTTCGCGGATCAGGATGTCCTGCTGGCTAGAATCCCGGCTCGGCTGCTGCACCAGCTGGAGCATCACCTGGCGGTAGACTTTGCCGGCCGATGGCAAGGTGATCGAAAACTCCGAGCCTTGGGTGGGCACGCTGTTCACGGAAATCTTCCCGTGATGAAGCTCCGTGAGCTCTTTCGCAATCGCGAGCCCCAAGCCGGTGCCGCCATACTTGCGGGAACCAGTATTGTCCACGCGATAAAAGCGGTCAAAAATCGCCTTCTGGTACTTGGGATCGATCCCCTGCCCATTGTCACGAACCTTGATCACCACGTCATCCCACATACGGGTCAGGAACACATCAATTCGGCCCTTCTTGTCCGTATACTTAATCGCATTCTGGATAATGTTCATAATCGCCCGATCAATTGAGCTTCGGTCAACAAAAACCTTTGGAATCGCTGAGACCACGTAGCAAGTCAGTGAAATCTCCTTCTCCGCGGCCTGTAGCTGACAACGATCCACAATCTGGCGAATCAGTAAGGCGAGGTCGGTCTCCTCCATGTGCGTCGCCTTCCCCCTGGAATCCAAACTCGACAGGAGTAGAAGATCCTTTATCAGATTCTCCATGCGATTCACATCATCTAAGATCCGTTGTAGATCCGCCTTGACCGCAGCCTTACTCTTCTCATCCAAGCCCCAGTCCAAGAGCGACTCCGAATAGGTTTTGATAATCGTCAGCGGGGTTTTGAGCTCATGCGAAACGTTCGCCACAAACTCTTTTCTCTGCTTCTCTTGCTCTAACTGATTCGTCACATCTTGCGTCACAATAATGGTTGCGACACGGCCGGCATCTTGCGAGGTGGATTCGCTAAGTTGCATCCTGACTACGCGTTTCCCAATAGTTAGATCCGCCACCGACTTCCCCGCACCCAGAAGTGCCTGCGTTTTCAGACCGTTCTCTTCGCCAAAGGTCGATAAGAATTCGGCCAAAGTATCCGGTGCCGACTTCATCTCTAGCATCTTTAAGACCGACTGATTCGCAATCCGTAGTTTCCCATCCGAAGCAAAAGCCATCACCCCGAGATCAATATCATTCAAGATGGCCTCGGTTTGTAAGCGTTCCTGTATGAAACCTTGGGTAATTTTTGCCAGCTCTTCATTACGCTGATGTTTCTGCCTTGTTACATATGTGGCGAGCACAATAAAGAGAAGCAAGGCACCAATGATGATCCCAAAAACAAGAATCAGCAAAGGGTGCATCTCCGTCAAGTAGGCACTCCCCTCTTCCACAAACAACCTTGACAAACGCAAGGGTAGATTAAGCATTCTTATTGAAATAATAGCCTACACCACGCTTCGTAATAATATACTGATAATTCGAAGGATCCGGTTCTAACTTCTCTCGGGTCCGTCTAACTGTGACATCGACCGTGCGGACATCGCCGTAATAATCGTAATCCCAAACTCTTTGAAGAAGCTCTTCTCTAGTGAAAACCGTTCCGGCATTCTGGGCCATGAATGAGACCAACTGGAACTCACGTAAGGTCAAATTAATATTTTCCCCGTTACGCCTGACTTCGAACACTTCATTGTCAATTTCCAGATTACTAACACGGAAAACCTTCGATTCCACAGGGAAATCTTGTCTATCATCCGGTTCATAGATGGCTTGTCGGCGTAATTGAGCCTTAACACGAGCCAAAACCTCGCGCACGCTAAACGGCTTCGGCACGTAATCGTCAGCACCTAGCTCCAAGCCTAAGACCTTATCAATCTCTTCACTCTTCGCAGTGAGGAAAATAATCGGGGTTGTAATCTCCTGTCGTAATCTACGGCAGACATCAAAACCGTCCAAGCGGGGCAGCATGCAATCCAAAAGAATGACATCATAATTTCTGCCAAGACCCAGATTAACAGCCTGAACACCATCATAAGCGACGTCAACCAGGTATCCTTCACGCTCAAGATTGGATTTCAAAATATCTACAATCGCCTGTTCGTCATCTACAACTAGAATTTGTGCTGACATTTCTCACCTCGGAGCCCTTAAAAAGGAAAGTTCTTATTCTGAGTGAGTATAACACATTGCTACAGAATTGCGTCAGTAATATTACAGAGAACGCAGTTTCAATCAGCGTTTCTTTATATATCTATTTATATTAAAAAAAACAAGATAAAAGCCGGCGAAAACCTATCTTCCCGGTCCGTCTCCAGACAAGTATTTTCGGCACCAGAGAGCTTAACTTCTGTGTTC
>CAZCLL010000042.1:10580-17679 GCA_964499555.1 uncultured Fastidiosipila sp. | reverse complement strand
AGGTTGTGTTTGTTGGCAATGGCCAGGACCTTTTCGATTTGCTGCATAGACGCAATGGATAACCCTCCGATTCCTTGATCTTACACCAAGCAAGCCCAGATTGCCAGAAGCTTCACGTAGGCTATGCGGGCTACTTTGAGATCATTTCTTAGATTTCACAGAGAACGCCTTCAAGTACATCTTCTGAATGTTACTCGGAATGTTGTTAATGGTACTTGAAATCACATCTTGCACCCGATCAGGTCTCGCTTTGATTCCGACTTTTTCGCCTTCGATGCTTATGAAGCCAGGGACAAATACTTGAAGACTCTCCAAAATCGATCGAATGTCAGACTTGGAGAGTGTGGTCTTGTAATCTGTAATCAATTTCTGACGAACGGAGGCAAGCTCTGGCGGTTCCGTGTCATCCTTTTGGAGCGAATAAATAGTAGTAAGTACTTCTTTAATTGGTCCTGGATTAACTGTACATCCTTCCACACAATCAATCCAAGAGCATACCTCTGCAGGCGAATAGCATGAGTCGAACATTTCCTTTAGTTTTGCAAGGCCGATCTGCTTCGGTGCGGACAGTAGGAGAATCCGAATCAAATCAACAACTCGGATGGCCGTCACTCTTTGTTGTTTGCACTCTTTCGCAATAGCGCTCTTATCGTCATTTGCCCCCTCAAAATCAATAGCTACAACCACAGCATAATCAGCCCCGTAATCTTTCTTATGACGCAGTATTGTCGACAATTTGGCGGTCCCTGCCTGAATCCTCTCTTTTGAAGTGCTTTTAGCGTCATATGTGAACGAAAAGTTATTTGATTGCGACGCGCTGCTGTAACCAAGAATCGCCTCTGCTTTGCCGTCAGGTTTGCCATTCCCGCCGATCTTAGTTACTTCAAGACCTAATGACAGAAATGCCCTATATACTGCATCCTCAAGTCCGGTACTGTCTGCTACCGAGTCCTTTAGCATCTGCGCTACTGCCGGCGCACCTTCACGGTCGGATAATGACAACTCCCTTAGTGTATTGTCGCGTCTCTTCATAATGAAGTTCACCAGCGCTTCGTCAATTCCCTGTTCATAGAGATAAGCTTCTGTCAACACCTCGGTGATCGCCATAAACTCAAGCGGCAGCGTGCTCTTATAGGCATCGTTATAGTTGGCGATATATGGATGCATCAAATTCATCTTGAGCACGCGACTTTCTAGGTCGAGCTTGGCGATTGGTTCCCCGATGTCCAATATACTCCATTCGATATCCTTTATGAGTGATTGCTCGGTGGTCAAGTCATCCCGAAGATTCGAAAGGAGCTCCGTTCTTTTCTCCTTGTTAGGCTTTTGAATTAAGAGTGGACTCTTAATTTTATTGTCATAGAACTTCTCGGCAAAAACGATGAGCGGGCGTTTTGACAAGGTAAGCGACGTCTGAGACATGCGGTAATCTATGCTTCGCTGTCGATCCCGCTTAATCTCCTCCTCGAAGTAGTGCTTCCGAACTTCGTTATTGAACTTCTTCTTCAGGTATTCCTTCAGCTGCCGAAAGGGTACCGAATCCTTAATGGATTCACGTGTGGAGGTTAGGTTGTTATCAAGTCCATCTGCGTGGATCACCATTCTTGTGCGATTGAATGCCCCATGTGAGAACGCCTCCATACCGAGCAACGGGTCGTCGATATTTATCAGACGATCCCGCACAAGAAGAAAGATCCCGTGACTGCGACCGAGACCTGCTGACTTTGTGGAGTCGACCAACGAATCCTCGTACAACTCAATTCGGCCATATACTCCCTGAAGTGCATCGAAATCAATGTAGTGATCCTTCCGCGTCGTGCGGCAATTCGCAAAATCGAGCGATTCCGCCACAGAGTCATTCTTTCCCAGAACCCATGATTTCATCAGCTTCTTGTTTATCTTGGAGGATTCAACTAGAACCCCATTATAGTGAAGCCTGAATCCTGGATTCAGAGGAAGTGCTGTGCGCAAAACCCATTTCAGTCGGCCTTCTCTTATCTCGGATGCCTTAGTCTTGAGGGAGGTCATGATAGCAAATGTCCATGACTTCTGAGCTTTCTTGCCGAACATGTCAAATGGAACATAGCTCTTCCCTCCAGTGAGTAGGTATTGCTGGATTGACTGCTCTGCTTCTGTTGCAGTGAGTTCGCGCTCATCAAGTAGGAGTTTCTCTTTATCGTTGTCTTTGATCAGCTGGTAGTCCATCGTTGCGGCCAGATATTTATCGCCTTTCTTGCACAAATATGTGAGTCTGTTTGCCAGGACATACGTAGCAAGCTTGCCAATTCCGAATTGTCCGATTTGCAGTCGCCGCTTATCACGTTTAGCATCGACTCGCTTGAAGGACGTTCCAACCATCCACAGGTCCTTAAGTTCTTTGCGATCCATGCCTTCCCCATTATCACAAACCCAAATACAGGCATCGTCCGCAGCGAGATCTGGGGACACATAGACCGCCACCTGATCTGCAAACGCGTCATACGAATTACAGACGAGTTCCTCAAAGGCCTTATTGGGACTTGAATAAAGACCTGCCGAAAACAACTCAATGATACGATAGCTAATCGATACCTCGATCGAATCAATCTTCTTGCCAGCGTTTTCGATATTCATAATCTTTGTCCAATCACGACGAACTCCTCACCGTAGACCTTACGCCCGCGGCCGTCCGATGTAAAGCGGCCCGCCTTGTCTCGATAAGGCGTCAGGATCTTTGTCTGTATTCTGCGTTTTCCTATTCTCACATCATCAAATCCTGCCTCAAGCATGGATTCAACAAGGTGATGGGCGTTGTCTATCTTAACTCCCGAATACCGGGTATTGCCAATTACAAATAGCGCTAATCCACCGTCTACTAACATCTCAAGAGACTGTCTTGCCACGGCTTGCATGTCTACAAAGTATTTCGCTACAGATCGTGACTTCGCCATATCTACCCGTTGTAGACTCTCGACAATTGTCTTGCCGCTGGTGTTCAGCTCCTCAACATCGGATTCGAATTCAGAGTCGTGGTGAAGCGTCCCGATAGAACCATATCGAAAGGTCCTGTAGTCCTTTGTTGGATTGAGCCAAAGAGCTGATAGCTGATGCAAATCAGCATACTCGTAGGAGGTGACGTACGGAGGACTAGTCACTATCATGTCTACCTGAGGTCTACTCAACCTCGAAGAGAGAAAATCGGCTGTTTCGATCTTCACATGTGAGCCAACCTTCGCGTCGCTCTCGGCACTCGCAGTAATGGCAAATTCACACTGATTCTGAAACGCCGCAAGTACTCGCTGCGCTTGCTTGTTCGGATCAAGCTGCGGTTTAATAGACTTTGTCAGCCAACGAGAAGTCGGCTTCAGTATATTGGAAAACGCCACTAAGAAGAACACATGGTACTTGCTCTGCGCCGGAATTGTCTCCTCAATGGCAGCGAGGAGTCGCGAAAGTTCGCGATAATGATTTGCGTCATACCAATACTTAATTCTATCAATGGCGTCCCCGTAGGGTCGCAAAACTAAGTGGGCATGTTCAAAAACGTCAACGATCTTCTCGAAGTAATCCTGTAGACGCCATGTTTCATAACTTTGGCTCTTCGCTTTAGCAATCATGGTCGCCACTGGGTTGATATCGCAACCCCAGAAGTCTATACTGTTTCTTTTGGCCTCATAGGCAACCGTACCGCAACCACAGAAAATGTCCGCCAAAAGGTTCACCTTCCGACCTCTGCGCTTTGCGTAATTCAACGCCTTAGTGGTGATAAACGCCGGAAATTTCGCAGGGTAGGCATGAATCCTGTGCATACGTTGTTCTCGCTCTGTACCCAGATTCCAAAAGCTGTCTACCGGGATGGTGTCAGTGCGAAGCGTCTTGCTATTTCTTACCTTCTTCATACCTATTACTCTAAGCCGCCAACTCTCCTGCGAACAATTCTGCCTGCTTCAGGATATTCTCCGTGCCCGGGAGTTGTAGGTAGGACGGGTAGCTAAACTTTCGTAACGTTCTCTTCAAAAAGATTTCGAGTTGTACCCGCACGGTTTCTTTGATGGTGCTGCCTATGGGGACACAAGTTTGCACCTCTTCCACAAGTATACTCGCCAATTCGCTGGCAGTCTCATTGCCTATGACGCCCCTTATCACCGGCTTTATATCACCCGAGCCAAAGGGATTGCGAGTTCGTTTTGGGTCATAGTTATCTGACATATTATGGATTTCTAATGGCGTTTATCAGCAGATCAATCGACTGCTTGAGTTCCGTATCTGCAAAACGACTATTTGCTGTATTTTCAGGATGATGAATCTGATGCCTAACGTACGTACACAATGTCACATTACCCGTCGAACCGTTGCGTGAATACGGTCTTAACTGGGTAATATGTTTGCAGTTTTGCAGGTATTGATCAAAATCATCACAACGGATAAGCTGGGCCTGTTCCTGCAGGAACCCGTACAACTCATTGTGAAACTCGATCGTCGGTAGGTTGTACGCGTTATAGTTAATCTCACCCCAAGAAGGACTCCACGGAAAGAGACCCACACCGCCTGCCCTAACGTCCGTAACGGTGATTTTGCTACCGTCCCGGATGCAGAGAAAGAGCCCACTACTCAACGACAAGCAGTTCTTGAACATATACGGAGAGTGAGTTGCGACGAATACCTGTCTTCTCTTACTGATCTCCGCCAACGCCTCAAAGAGTTTGAGTTGCGCTATCGGGTGTAAACATGTTTCTGGCTCATCAATAACAAGAAAAAACGGCTTGTCTTTTAGGTTATCGGGGTGCTTAATCAAACTCTCCGCATATACCTGGATCAAGGCAAGGGCAACGCTTCGTTGCATACCGCTACCTTTTTCTTCCAGATATGTGTCGAGTCCATCATCAACCTTTATTTTGGTGTTCTTAAAGAAATTATCGATTTGAAGCTCATCGAAATGAAACGATATACTTGCCTTTCCGAATTGAGCTTCAAATATTTCCTGTGTTCTCCTCTCAATTTCACATAGTTGCTTTTTGAGAACGCTATCTGGATCGTTAAAAGCATGGCCGTAGGCGTCCTGGAAATGTTTGAATTCGTCGGTCTCGGCAAAACTCTTCGATATCTCCTTGAGCAACTTCCCGCAGATAGTGGTAGCTCCGAATTTCGCCTCATCATTCGGATTAGTATCGGCCCAAATGAAGTCCAGTTCGAACAACTTCTTAATCGGAGCATCAATACCAGATTCATTCTTGAATTCGCCTGCGCTCGCGTCCCATAGTAGCAGTTCTTTCTCATTATCCGATGAACGAACGACCCGCAACGTGTTATCACTCACGTACTGTTTTATGGCGGCCTGCTTGTTCTTCTGCGCATACGCATCAATGACATCCGTGACTGCCCCGCCAAAATCAATGGTTACCGATACACCGTTCCCGGAAGACGCTCCCTTGTTTCTCAAGTCACTAATGGACTTGCCTCTTGGCGGGCCGTTTCTTACGAAATCCAAGGCCTCAAATATCGTAGATTTGCCGGTGTTGTTTTCTCCAACGAAGATATTTAATCCGCTTCCAAGTGTAGCACCATCAGGCATCGCAAAGTTCAGCGGATCCACGCCTGACTCGAAGCACTTGAAATTGTTTAAAGTCATTGATCTAAGGTACATATCTCATTCCCCCCAAACCTCAGTTAATCTGTTCCTTGTTCTTTGTTCATAGATTCTAATCAACTCCTTGGCTGATTCGACAGCATGTTGCTCCGTCTGTATACCAGCAACAATCTCTTTCTGAACGTCGATTTGCGGTAAAGCGAGGGTCAAGTCGGCAACGTCAGTCTGGTTTATGCTAGGGTAAGATCCTTTTCCCATGCGACTAATCATCTGACCAACTAATGATTCGTCCAATATCATATAGTAAAGAAAATGCGGAACTAGTCGGCGAGCATCCGGCCGCAGAACAGCAAAACCGGTAGAAGCTATGACTCGATCAGGTATTTCTGATGCTATAGCAAAGGCTTTTAAGTTTGGACGCACGGTCGAAAGTAGCACATCTCCATTCCTGATAATGCGCCTTGCTCTACTGGGAGCCTTATCAGTGGAGAGAATTTGAGAAAAAGAAGGTTGGCCACCGCCGTTCGGAACGGAATCAATGTCAACATACACAAAATCTCGCTTCCCAAAGAGCTTCTTCGGGTCCCCCGATTCAGGGTTGATTTCACACACATCTGCCAGTTTTAGCATCTCCCACTTTGAGTCAATCTTAATGGTCGGTTTCCAGTTCTCGACGATTTGCTGGGCGCCGTCTATGACGCGCTGGTAGCCGTCAAGCTCCGCAACGATCTCCTTCTGCACCTCAAGCGGAGGGAGAGGGACTTCCAATCTAGAGAAATTAGTCTTGGAGATTTCCTTGTAAGTACCTCCTGAACCAAGTCTAATCATATCTGGAACCAAATGTGACACCACGTAAGCGACATAGGCCACTTCAACGGATTGATGATCCTTGATGACTATGTTCTTGAACCCCTGATTTGTAGCGATTGGGACGCGGGCGATGCCGATTCTTCCAATCGTTGCCCTAGATGAGACCAACACCGTATCAGGTGGTAGCAATTTCGCAGAGCTTTTCTTCAACCCGAGCGAAGTCAGCTTCCTACTGGTCGAGCTAATCTCCGTTATCAACCTGCCCTGTGGAAGATCGACCAAAGTAACCCAATTGATGTCGCCTTCCCAGAATTCGGGATTACTGGAGTCCGGTGTTCCCCCTGATTCTATTGTGAAGTAACGGGAATCGCCAAGCGCCACCATTGGCCATTGCGTCTTGCCATTGGCAATCGTCGGTCGATAGCGATCCCCGGTAAAATTGTAGTCTCTGGAATCCAAAATAGCCTTTTTCTTAACCGGCTGAGCAATGCTCGAATCGACCTTGTTCCCCTTCTGCCATTCCTGCAACACTCTGTATGCTTCCGGCAGGTCATTTTCGTCGATGGCCCGGCGTTGGTCGCCCAGGTCGAAACCATCGTTGCTGACCTTGACGAACAAGATCTCATCGTTTTGCTTGGCACGTTCCCTATCGAAAAACAAGATTGAAGTCTTGACCCCGCTATACGGCTTGAATACTCCCGCCGGAAGCGACACGACCGCCCA
>CAZCLL010000042.1:3536-10570 GCA_964499555.1 uncultured Fastidiosipila sp. | reverse complement strand
TCTTTCTCAAATCTTTGTAGGCATTGGCCGATTGAAAAATAAAACCTTCGGGCACGATCACACCAGCCCGACCCTTGAGCGTCAGGTGTTCGGCGATATAATCCACGAACAGCACTTCGGAACGATTGGCAGATATGCGAAAACGCTTGTGTGGCCTGATACCGCCCTTCGGACTCATGAATGGCGGATTGGCCAGCATGACATCGAAATTGTCACCCCACCGGTCTTCGTAGGTCAACGTGTCGTATTCGAAAATCTGTGGCGTATTGAAGCCATGCAGATACATGTTGACCAGCGATAGCCGCACCATGTCGGGCGATATGTCGTATCCGATAATGTTCTTGGCCAATCTCTTGCGGGCATCGGGAGTGAGTTTGTCTCCCCGGTAATCGCCGTTGCTTTGCATTTCGATCAGGGCGACGTCGTTGGGCCCCTTTTTGGAGAAGCTCGGTACGTACTCCGCCGCCTTGAAGTTGGACGAATTCTGGTGCCGAATATGCTTGTAAGCGGAAATCAGAAACCCTGCCGTGCCGCATGCCGGGTCCAGAATCTTGTCGTCCTTTTTGGGATCAACGACTTCAACGATAAAGTCGATGATGTGGCGCGGTGTGCGGAATTGACCCGCCTTGCCCTGCGCCCCCAAAATCGAAAGTAGATATTCGAACGAATTACCCAGCTCCTCGCTGTGGTCGTACGAGAAGCCGTTGATCTCTTTGAGAAACAGATTCAGAGTCTCGGCGTCCCTGTACGGGAGAAACGTTCCCTTGAATATCGTTCTGAATAACTCCGGTATCTGCTCGGCCTTGGAAAACTCACTCAGCGCGTCTATGTACAGGAGCATTCGCTCCTGCCCGGAGAGTTCTTTACTGAGTAGTCGAGCCCAGGAATACTGCTTGAGTTTGCCAGTCAGAAATTTGGCTTTGCCGCCGAGGCCCTCGTTCTCCCGATCCATGTCATCCATGAATTTGTAGATGAGCGCCGTGGTGATCTGCTCCACCTGCGCTTTCGGGTCGGGCACCTTCCCGACAAGTATCTGCCGGGCTGTGTCTATGCGTCGTTTAGTGTCCTGATCTAACATAAAATCAGCTCATATATTGGTTAACCGGCACGTAGTCCTTTACGTACTCCGGGACTTTGTCCTTCCATCCATTCAGGGCCTTGAATTCAGCTAATGAGAAGCCGGGGTAGAAGTTTAGTTCCTGAAATTCCTTGCTATTGATAATGGCCCTGAAGCGCTCGTCGCTGACATAGGCCTTCAGATAGTTTCTAATGTAAGGGACATACCTGCTTTCGGGCTTGCATACGGAAATGAACTTCTCGACCTCTTCTTCCAGCTTGTCATCTTTAGACTTGAACACGTCGATCAGGCCGAAAATGCGTTCCAGAAATTCCCGCCAAGTCAGACGACGGTCAAGGTTCTCCGACTTGCGGATCTTTTCTAAGTTCAAAAAAAGCTCTGGCTTGTCCTCGTATCGTTCCCGTATTATCTGGACGGCTTTATCCCATTGTTCGTTGTCGATTGCGTCCTTAATCTCGCAGTCGCTTTGGATTTCTTCTTTGGCCTTCTCGAATAGCTTTCGGTCGACTTTCATTCCTTCGAATCCGACCGGAGTCTCCGTTAAGGTCTTGACCTTATCAGGGTCGAATACCTCGATCTCATCGATATGGACACCGCCACCACCCCCATCACCTCCAGGACCAAGCGGAGGCAAGGTCAATACCTCATCGTAGTCGTATTCCTCTTCGAAATACTCGCAGTTGGCGAAAAAATCGAAGAGCTTGAAGTGCTCTTTCCTCTTGGTGTGAAGCTCGCCATACTCGTCCGTATATTCGAAATCGAACTTACGGGTGCCCCTGCCCTTAATCTGAATGAACTCTGTCGGCGAAAAGATTGGCCGCATGAGCCCAAGATTAAGTATATCCTGACAGTCGTATCCGGTCGTCATCATGCCGACCGTAACGCACACCCTGGTCTTGCTCGACTTGTAGCCTTCGATGAATCTGGTCTGCCCATTCAACACATTGTTGGCGTAGTTGATTGTGAATTGTTGCGAGCCGGGAATGTTCGACGTCACCTGAACCGCGAAATCAGAATTGTACTTGTCCGGCCATAGCTGGTGGGCCATGACGTTCAGTGTCTGCGTGATTTTCGAGGCGTGTTTCTGACTGACGCAGAAAACGATGCTCTTGCCGATCTCTCCACTGATAGGGTCTTTCAGAGCATTCTCCAAGAAGGTCCTGCAAAAAACCTGATTTGTTTTCTCAGAGAAGAACTTCCGTTCGAAGTCGCGCCCGAACATCGACTCCTCGGTTTCGACACCGTCTTCGTTTTCCACCATAACGGCGTAGCCCTTTTCGGAGAGTAATTCAGCAGTAATGTCGGTTCGAGCATCGGCGACTATCGGGTTGATGAGATGACCTTCACGAACTCCGTCCAGCAGACTGTAGCGATACGTCGGTTCTCCACTTTCGCAACCGAAGGTCTTGTAGGTATCGAGAAGCTGACGCCGTTCCCACGCCCTCGGATCATTACTCGACAGCTTGTTAGGATCAATATTCTTTAGGTAGTTTTTCGGAGTAGCAGTCAGGCCGAGTTTGTAGCCTACGAAATATTCAAATACCGCTCGTGAATTGCCTCCTATTGACCGGTGGGCTTCGTCAGAAATGATTAAATCAAAGTCTGTTGGAGAGAACAATTTCTTGTACTTGTCTTGTGATGACAGACTCTGAACCGTAGTAATGACTATCTCGGCGCTCTTCCAGTTATCTCGGTTTTGTTTGTATATTACCGAAGTGAAGTCGTTTTTCAAATACCTGACGAAGTTCTTGTGTGCCTGATCTTCAAGCTCCAAGCGATCCACCAGGAACAAAATGCGTTTGGCGTTTCCTGTCCTCAGAAAAAGCTTAATAATGGCGGCGGAGATTAACGTCTTGCCCGTGCCGGTCGCCATTTCAAATAGAAATCGGTCATTCCCCTGCTCGGCAGATCTTTGCAGGGCATGAATGGCCCTCAACTGATAGGGCCTGAGTACTCGTAGGCCTTCATCAAAAAGATACTTCGCGCGGGTTTCTTCTGATTTATACCTGGGATCATCCTTGAACTTGGGGTTTTGCGTCAGGGCGATATAGTCTTCATCGACTTTTTCGTCGGCCAGGCGTCTATTGTCGGGGGTGAATGCCTTGCGGTGTACTATGGATTCCTGTCTCGGGAACTCGGTGATAATTTCTGGATTGCCGCGCTCCAAATCCCAGAAGTAGTGTAGATTGCCGTTCGACAAAATGACGAATCGCACGTTTTGGGATTTTGCATACCGACGAGCCTGCTCCTTGCCATCAAGAGGGTCTTTCTCCTCTTTCTTGGCTTCCAGTACGACAAGCGGAAAGCCGCGTCCGTCCATCAGCAAGAAGTCGATAAACCCATGTTTTGTCTTTTCGAAATCGTGGCCGAACGCGTCGATATCTTTCTCGGTCAGCTTGACGTTCGGTTCGAGCTGGATATTGGCCGGTCCATTCTTATCGTCGAAAAAGCGCCATCCGGCCTGTTCCAGTAGTCTGTTGATTTTTATGCGAGATCGGGCTTCTTTCATCAGTTGTTGTTCCTAATGTTGATAGCAAGGCGTATGGTTATGGAAGAATGCCCCGCCGACTCATTCAGCACTGCCGTTCCCACAGGATACCGCAGATTTGAGTCATAAGCAAAGCAACCACCGGACATTTCAAAGTGAGACGTGGTTCCGATGAATGCCACATAGAATTGACTCGCTGACTTCATCATTTTGCCTCGCTCTCGATTCTCAATTTTAATAGAAAGATTGTGTCGGTTTTGAGCTTTTCGCGGGCCCACTTTTTCTGGTCTGCGTCAAGCAGTTCACCGATCCCTTCGAGGATCTTCTTATTGTTCATGTTTTCAAGAGCCGTGACGCATTTAGCGAGAAGGTCCTTAAACGGCATCTTGGCACGCTGCTCGACAATGTCGCGGTTGATCGGCCAGTTATGCTGCAGGAAGTACCACACGTCGTAGACGTCCCGACTAGTTTTTCCGACACGCTCGAACATGGCCATAAGCTTGTGTGCGAACATGTCCTCGCGAACCATGACGAGCATCGAGACGCCAAGATAAGTTTTGAGCTCAAAGCGCGATCCGAACGACCGGCGGTTCACTTCCACTTTGATATTGTGGGCGTGCTCTTCATACGACAGAAGAAAGAAGAGGCTGAATCGCTTCCGGCTCGCCTGCTTGATGGTTCCGTATTTCTTGAGAATGCGTTCGAGCCGTTCAAAGACGATATCCTCTTTGCTCTCGTCGAGAATGTCGAAATCCAAGTCTACCGAAAACCTCGTCAGGCCATAGAACATGAAAGCGGCGGTGCCGCCTTTGAATCCAAGGAAAGGAGAAATGGAGGTATCGGAATAGATGTCTTTCAGAATCTGGAGAAGAATGTTTTTATGCACGGGTGTGTTGAGTGTCATACAAGGTTAGCTTTCAGCCTGTTGGTGTTTGTGCAGGACATTCACCTGTTTTGCCATTCGCTTGTTGTCATAAAGCGGGAGGAGTGCGAAGACCTTGTCCCAGTTGAGCGGCGTCAGGTTATCGAAATGATAGTCGGTGCTTACATACAGGGTGTCCAGGAATGCGCGTTCAGCTGTCGCGATCGAGCGTTCGCCGGAATTGTCCACGCCTTCTGAATTAGCCAGGATCACGTCTTTGACTTTCCTGAATTGGTAGGTCTGGCCGTCACAGACGACTTCGCGGGTCAGGTAGGTCGCCACGAAGATTCGATTGTAAAACTGAAACGTGACGCCCGCTTTTGCAAGGACGGTCTCGAAACTGACGTACGAAGGGGTGAAGATCCGGGTCGCAAGTTCCAGACGGTCGTAGTTGCGGTCTTTGGCGTAGAGCCCTTGGCGGATGCGGTGGAGGTCGCCGTTCTGGACATAGTATTTGAGGCGGGCACGGGCGGCATTGGTTCCCGGATCGCCCCAAAGCAAGGCGATGTCCTTGACGGAAAAGACCGTTTTCTTCGACCGGAGCAGGATTTTGATGTAATCGCCTCTAATCATATTTTTGGACCAGAAAGGGGTACCAATCTCACTATCAGTTCATAGTATAAGGCATGTCAAAATCGGTGTCAAGGAATAGATTTCAAGATAGATATAAGGAGGAAATGGAAAAAGAGGGCTTGGATCCTGGGTCCAAACCCTCTGTAGCAACCGTGCCCTTTCCACTCTTTCTTTCTGACTATGATTTCAGCAATGAACCGGCCCGTCTTTCCAGATTCACCCGGCTGTCGGTGTGTTTGATCTGCCGGGCATAGGCGGTCAAGCCCTGGACAAGGCCCCATGCGGTCGATGGGTCGTCACCATCAGCCTGCGCCAATTCCCACGCCTGCGTGATTTCCCGCTTGGTGAACGGTCTTCCCTCGGACCACTTGAGAAGACCCGGAAGCTCGGGCGCGAGCGTGCGGCTCATCGCCTCAGACACCATATTCTGGATCCTTGAGGATTCCGACCGACTCTCAACAAAACGGTTCAGGACCGGAAGCGCCTCGTGGTAGAAGCGGTCAAAGGCGTGCGTCCGGTGGATGATCCGGAGTTCGTTCACGTCCTCGGCCCCCCACACGATATGATTCCCGCAGACGTAGTTGTAGAGAAAGGTCGTGAGTCCGAAAGTAGCGGAGCCGGTTTCGGAGTTCCAGCAAAAGAACCCGCGACCGAGCCGCGCGTTTCCGACCTCGACAGGCTTCTCGTCATTCACCATGAAGACAAACATGTCCCGGTCAGAGGCGTAAAGTCCCGCATTCCCAGACCCGTTTTGATCCTGCGCCTTTGGCATGTGCCAGCCGGAATCCTTTACTCCTTCGACGAGGCTTGACAGGACGTCGATATCCCAGATCCGGCCGTAGCTGTCGCTGGTGAAGGCCGCCGCCTGGGAATTGACTGACCCGTTATACGAGCCGCGCACGAGGAGCCTGTAGCTTCCGTCAGACTTCGCGAGGCCGTGCTTAAGGCAGTCCCGGGTGAGATCCGGTGACAAGGTACGGAGATACCGCGCTGGAGCGCCGGCGATAAGTGCTAGCTGTCCGAACGACCAATTGGTGAACGAGGCCACGGGCTGTTCGCCATTCACGCCTAGGTTGCCGTCGGGAAGCAGCTTCACTTCAACCTGGCTCAAGCGGCGTGACTCTTCGAACGACTGGTCCCGCCTTGCTTTCACGTATTCGTGGAGCGATTCAAGAGACGGAAACCGTTCGTCCGGGGGCCGGACGGCCCACTGGTGGTGGGCTTCATACAGGTTTGTCACTGTTCCCTCCTTTCTATGCCTTCGCCTGTGCTTCGGGCAGGTTCGCGGTTTCAAGCAGGTGGTTGATCATGTCACTGGCCGTCTTCCTGGTGACATGGTCGAGGCTTCCGACTTCAAGGGCGGCACGAAGCCAGCTCTCGGCTTCCTCTTCGGTTTTGCCCCTTTCAGCCAAAAGCCTGAACAAGTATTTCCTCTGGGACACCGACATCGGTTTGTCGGAATCGGTCGCGGGCTTGGCCCGGTCTGTGGATAACGGAGTTCCGCTCCCGTTGCCGTTTCCATTGCCGTTTCCGTTCCCGAATTCCTCTGCCAGTTCCTCAAGCGAGATGACCCCGATATTGACCGCGTCTCGCATGGCACGAGCCTTCGCCCGGGTGACTGACATACGGATAATGTGGGGAATGATCTTCGAGTTGACGTTGCCGGGATTGGCGTCGCCGCACTCGATGAACACCCCTCTGTCCGTCACCACTTTTGCCATGGAAATCGCCGTCATTTCGTTGTCCTTGGAAGGCGCTTGAACCAGCCTGGTTATTACCTTTTTCAGGCCCTCCTGGTGGGCTCGATTAAGAAGGCCAGCGTACGTGACAACCTCTTTGGTCGCCACGACCCGGCCCTGCTTGTCCTTAATCTCGATCGTTGTCACGAGATTGCCGTTTCTCATGCGGCTCTCCTTTCTGATGTTTTTGGATCGGTTGATTTGATTGGGAAAGGGCGTTTGCCTGCTCCGGAT
>CAZCLL010000042.1:662-3526 GCA_964499555.1 uncultured Fastidiosipila sp. | reverse complement strand
GCCAAACCACTGGCACGCGCGAAGCTGGTTGCCCTCCGATCCTAAGGGAGTCGCACACGCAATCAATTGCCGATCTAGGCAACTTTTCAGCCGCCTCGAAACAGCGCCGTCGCCTTGACGAATTAACGCCGGAAGTGGCAAGATGCAGGCACAGATTATCGACTAATCCTACCTCTATGGATCAAAATGAAAACACGCCCCAACCGGGCACAAAACGGGCAAAGCAAGTGCTCGGGGTCATTGTGATTGTGCTCGCCGTGTCCGCGGCGGTTTACGCCGTGTACTTGCTTGGGCAAGACAACAACCCCGCGAACGGAAATGTCAATTCGGGATCGAACGCGAATACGACAGCGAACATCAACTCTGAAAGGAATACGAACCGACAAGCCAGCAATACGAATGCCGCCATCACGAATACGTTAGGAAATACAAATGCTGGCGCTTGGCAACCATACAGCAATAGTGATCTCGGCATTTCACTTACCATCCCGAATGGCTGGTCAGTAGAGGAACATTCCAGTGGAGTCAACTATGTGGCAATAACGAATACGCTCAAGGACCGAGTTCTCACGCTCGGAGTGCGAGATGCAGATGATGACTCCGCAATTACATCCCGAACACTGTTCTTCGCGGATCAGGGAGACGGTTACACGTATGAAAACTCATCAAGTGTAAGCATACAAGACACCAACGTCGCGGCAACGATCTTGGTCCATAGCGACAAGGTTAAAGAATGGTACTTAGGAACCTCGGGTAATGTGTTCCCCAAGATTGGCTCGCATGAGATCTATGCCGAGTACGCCGTACGATATCCGCTTTCGGATAACGATACCTACAACGACCTAAGGGCGCAGACCGACCTTTCAGACGAATTGGCGTTGGTTCGCTCCGTAGTAGAATCACTCACGTTCTTGAAATAGACATAGCAGTAGACACAAATCGTTCATTACAACTGAATCACAATAAACATCCAAACAGTCTCTAGAGGAGGTTACCCATGAGAGTTATGTCAATGCTGTGCGGCTTGTTGCTTACCGCACTTTCAGGCAGCTTAAGCGCAGAATGCCCCAGAAGTTACTTTGATGAGGGGTGCGGCGCTAACGGAGAGTGGTCGTCAGGCAATTACGAATGTCCACTCGGATCATTTCAAGGAATCACAGCGTACTCCAATGGCGGGTGGACGGCCACCGCATGTGGCGACTACCAATGCGTAGAATTCGTAAAACGCTTCTATGACGAGGAAGTAGACAACGCCCTGAGTTCTCTTGGTAGTCCGGGCTACGCAGTCAGTGCATTCTCCACTTGGCACAACAATGACGGTCTCTATCAATACGCCAACGGTGAATCCTTTGTCCCACCGGCTGCGGGAGATATTTACTGTCAAAGCGGCAATACTTACGGTCATGTCGCAATCATCAAAAGCGTTGATCTCAACGCAATGAAGGTGGTTATTATCGACCAAAACAGAAGCAATATCTCCGCTGAATTGGAACGCAACCTATACGTGGATGGCGTCGGGAAATATAGCATCCAGTCCATTGGACAGAGCTATACGACTCAAGGTTGGCTCCGTGACCCAAACTACATAGGTCCGCAACCAATCTACAAAATTGCCCTCCCAACTTCTCAAGAAGGTGGAGCGCAGTTCGTGAACAACGAGCTGACAAACCAAACAACCATGACGGCAGGTGGGCCGACCAAACGCTTTAAGGTCAGATACAAGAACCTCTGCAACTTCACGTGGTCGAAGAATCAGTCTGATCCGAACTGGGTTGGACTGATGTCCTGCATGTCCAATGGGAGCACGATTAACGGACAGAGCTTCTTGAACAACCCGTGGACTTCCTCACTTGGCTGGATGCCCGATGCGGACCACGCACACGTCACGTCGTTTAACGAGGCGAGTGTCCCTCCGGGTGTCATTGCCACGTTCGAGTTCGATGGGTATATTCCTTCGGGAGCGAGCCCGACTTCGAGTCCTGTACCTGTATATTTCAGCCTTCACCACGCCACTCACGGATTCATATCGGATGGCTGGGGAGGTTTGAGCTTTCAGGTGAATGTGGTGGATCCGGAACTTTCGGGCGAAAACTTCGTGGCGTTCACCGGTGATTTCAATGGCGATGGCAAGGGTGACGTTGGGTTATGGGAAACTACGACCGGTACCTGGTATGTTGCCATGTGCGACCTGCCAAACAAGCGATACATACCCGAACCCGAGCCCTGGCTTGAAAACTGGGCTGGGGGCGGTGGATACAAGCTTGTCGTGGCTGATTTCTCTGGTGACGGGTACGACGAGATCTGTGTCTACCACCCGGGGACGGGTCGTTGGTTTGTCGCATACAACCAGTACAGTTCGACGCACCACTTTGTCCCTGCTTCCGGTCCGTATGCCAATAGCTCGTGGATCGACGGCTGGGCAACCGGCAGTTCCACCGATTACATCCCAATGACCGGCAAGTACAACGGTGACGCATTGTTTGACATCGCCGTATTCCATCCGGTTACTGGCAGATGGTATGTCGCCTACAATTCCGGCTCCAAGTCATTCGCAAGCCAAGGTCTTTGGCTCGATGACTGGGGAGACGGTTCGTACGGTACCTATTGGCCGTTCACTGGCAGATTGAACACTGATGGATATCATGACATCGGCTGTTACCACCCGGGAACGGGTCGCTGGTTCGGAGCGTACCGGTCGGGTGCGAGCTTCGCTCCGTCAGGCGGGGTCTGGCTGGATTCGTGGGCAACGGGAAGTTCGACCACGTGGAAGAACTTTTTCGGCAAGAGCTCATCCGATGCGTATGACGATGTCATCGTGTACAAGCCGTCCGAAGGTAAGTGGTGTGTCGCATACAACTGGAACG
>CAZCLL010000042.1:0-600 GCA_964499555.1 uncultured Fastidiosipila sp. | reverse complement strand
CTTTGCCCAAGCGAACGGTGCGGGGGCGAACGGCGCCTGGCTTACCGGATGGGCAGTTGAAGACGGAACTCTCGGGTGGCAAACGTTTACAAAGGACGTCACCGGAGACGGATACGTCGATCTTATCGCCTATACGCCAAAGTACGGCCGCTGGTTCGTGGCATACAATAACGCCGGGCCTCCTCCTTTCTTCAATCCCACAAACGGCACCGACTACAACAACTCCTGGCTTGATGGCTGGGGCATCGAGACTGAAGGCAGTCCGAAACTTGCTGACGAAAGCCCACCGGAGACAGTGCCAAGCAAGTTCGCTCTGTCCCAGAACTACCCCAACCCCTTCAATCCTGCCACCACGATTAGCTACTCGCTACCTTCTGCTACGCACGTCCGTCTGGACGTTTTCAACATCCTCGGCCAGAAAGTCGCAACCCTGGTCGACGAACACCAAACAGCTGGTGAGCACACCGTACTCTGGGAATCAGTTGGATTCTCTTCCGGAATCTACCTCTACAGGCTCTCTACGCCTGAAGCGGTGGAAACAAGGAAGATGATCTTGCTCAAGTAGACTTTGACTCTTTACCCCCTTCGGACCATCCGGAG
>CAZCLL010000041.1:14020-17711 GCA_964499555.1 uncultured Fastidiosipila sp. | reverse complement strand
CCCTTTAAAAATAAATGACGAGAGTTACTGCCGCATTGAAGAACTTGCTGTTAATGGGTACTGTCTGTTGGGTAGGGAGTTGGATGCGGTAGATAATCTTTTGGTTGTCCAATGTTTCGACTGATTACCACAGTGGGTTGTGGGTTCGGAGGGCGTAGTGCTGCGATGGATGGTAATCCTTGCGTTGATTTGATGTTTGGGCGGAAGGGACTCTTGTATTCGGTGCGTGTTCGGGTTGATATCCCCCAGTTCTAGTGATTATTAGGCAGCAAGGTGTGTAAATTGATTATGCAACAAGGTAAAGTGGACAAAACTCGTCTCGATCCGAGATCGTGACGAGTTTTGGGTAGCGGGAAGTGGTGAATCACTGCAAAATTACCCCGAACGGGATGTTTTGGCGGTATTTTCGAGAGAATTCACCAACAGATAATATGTTAAATCCGGATCGAGACGAGTTTTGTCCAGGTATCTAGTTATGTGTTTGCTAGGGGGAAGGAAATCTTGTCTTGGGGACTCGTTTTCGGGTGAATATTCCCCAGATTTTAGTGAATATTAGAAAGCAAGGTTGGTAATTTGGATATATAACAAGGTCAAGTGGACAAAACTCTGCCATATCCGAGCTGGTTGAAGAGTTTCCTAGGGACAATGGAAGTAAAGCAGTCAGAAACGCCCGATCGGGGTTGATTTGGGCTTGGTTTTACGAAAATTGAGCGATGAATAACATGTTAAATTCGGATATCGCTGCGTTTTGTCCATCCTACATGTTATGTAAAGGTCAAGCGATGTTTGTGAGAGGGTAATTGCTGTTCAAGAGCCATTTCCAGGTAAATGGCGAGGCAGATCGTCTATTGAATGCGGATTCCCGCAGATCTCAAGTAAATAAACTTTCAGAAGGTCATGAAGTGTACGCAACAAGCCAGCAGAAGGCGATAGGGATATCCTGGGCGTGTGGTGTGCAGAATGAGTTTGCGCGACTTGCGACTACGCAGATGAAAATCTTCGCGGCGGCTTGTGATTCTAAGCAAAATTGCCTTGTTCGTGCTATGATAAACTCTGTTCCTGAAGACATTTCGATTGGAGAGCACGACTCATGCAGAAAAATTATCATCCGGACAAACTACATGAAGAATGTGGTGTGTTCGGTGTTCATAAGGTTAAGGATGCAGCGACCCTGACCTATTACGGCTTACACGCTTTGCAACACAGAGGGCAAGAAGCGTGTGGCATTGCTGCCAGTGACGGGCAGAAGCTGATTTCCCGTAAGGGGATGGGGCTTGTCACGGAGAATTTTAAGCCCACGGAATTAAGCGACCTTTCTGGGATGCATGCTTTAGGCCATGCACGCTATGCGACCCAAGGTAGTAACATTATTGAAAATGTGCAGCCGATTATGGTTCGTTCGCATCAGGGTTATTTTGCTGTGGCGCACAATGGCCAGATCGTGAATGGCGATAAGCTCCGCATTGAGTTGGAGCAAGAAGGCGCAATTTTCCAGGGAACGGCTGACACGGAAGTGATTGCACACTTGATTCAAAGAGCTTCCGGAAACCTGATCGACAAGATTATGGAGACGGCTAAGCGTTTGGATGGTGCCTTTTCCTTTGTGGTGCTGACCAAGAATACGATGTATGCCGTGAGGGATTCTTTGGGGATTCGGCCTTTGTCGTATGGCCGTTTAGAAGATGGCTACATTGTTTGCTCGGAAACCTGTGCTTTGGATACGGTTGGTGCAGAATATGTGCGCGATGTGGAGCCGGGCGAGATTATTAAGTTTGGTAAGGAGAAAGTCGAGAGCTTCTTTTTCACTGACAAACGTTCACATAATCTCTGTGCGATGGAATATGTGTATTTCTCGAGACCTGACTCGGATTTGGAACATATCAATGTTCATGCGGCTCGTAAGAGGACCGGACACATCTTAGCCATGCACGATGATGTGGAAGCGGATATTGTGGTTGGTGTGCCGGATTCTTCTTTGTCGGCGGCGATGGGGTATGCCGAAGCGAGAAAAATTCCTTATGAAATGGGCTTACTGAAGAATAAATATACGGGAAGAACGTTTATCCAGCCGGTGCAGACTGATCGCGAGCGCGGGGTCATGATGAAGCTTTCGGCGATCCGGAGTATTGTGCAGGGTAAGAAAATTATTCTGGTGGATGACTCGATCGTTCACCGGAAATGGAGGAAATGCAAGACCTTTTGTGTCACACGATGCGGGTGCTGCCCAGATCCATGTGCGGATTGCATCGCCCCCTTTGATCTCACCTTGCTTCTATGGGGTTGATCTCCGTTCGAAGGCGGAGCTGATTTCCGTGAGGCTTACTGAAGAGAAACTTTGCAAGTGGCTTAGGGCAGATAGCTTGAAGTTCTTGTCGATGGAAGATATGAAGAAATCTTTTACAAATAATCTTTGCACGGCTTGTTTCGATGGGAAGTATTTGACGAAACTCTATGGAGCGGAGGCCACACTGAAGGAAGGAAGTCAGGCTTGATTATTCTGGGGATCGATCCGGGCTATGCCATTATGGGGTATGGACTTATCCGAAGTGAGCAACGAAAACTCGAACCGGTCGATTTCGGTGTAATTTCGACACCTGCCCGCGTGCCTTTTGAGCAAAGACTTTTAGCGATTCATGACGGTGTTAGGCAGCTGATTATGCGCTATGAGCCGGAAGTGATGGCCATTGAAGAATTGTTCTTCAATCAGAACACCACGACGGCGATGGGAACGGCGCAGGCCAGGGGCGTGATCGTCTTGGCTGCGGCTAGGCTGAATGTGCCGGTCTATGAGTTCAAACCGTCGCAAGTCAAGAATGCAGTGACTGGCTATGGCAAGGCGGATAAGAAACAAGTGCAGCATATGGTGAAGACGCTTCTGGGCTTGAAGGAAACACCGAAGCCCGATGATGCGGCGGATGCTTTGGCTGTAGCGATTGCTATGGCGAACCGAGGTCATTCCCCTTATGGCCAGAAGCTGCGTGGAGGCTACCAATAATGTTTAGTTATTTTAAAGGTTTTTTGACCGAACGCGATGAGAGCGGAATTGTTGTGGAATGTAATGGCGTTGGTTACGCCATTCAAATGGGGCCGATGTTGGCTGGCAAAATGGGGGAAATGGGCGAGGAAGTTTGCTGCTATACCCATTTTCATTTGACACAGGATAATCAACAGCTCTTTGGTTTCCCGGATAAGGAGAGCCGGCAGCTCTTCCGCTTGCTGATCACTGTGAATGGGATTGGGCCGAAGGCAGCTTTGGCTGTCTTGGAAGTCTATACACCGGCTGCATTTGCCATCCATGTCATGCATAATGATGTAAAGAAGCTTCAGGAAGTCAAAGGTCTAGGCAAGAAGAGTGCGGAGCGGATTATCTTAGAGCTTCGTGATAAATTACAGAAAAGCTCCTGGGGTGAGGAAGCCAAGGCCTTCTTGGAAGAGAAGCCCGTAGCGAGCGACGAAGCAAGCGGGGCGAGCTCCGATAAGCAAGATATTTTGGAAGGCCTTGCTTATTTGGGCTATCAGCCAGCGGAGGCCAAGCGCTTACTGGAACAGAGCTATGACCCGGAAAACTCACTTGAGGACAACTTGAAGGCGGCTTTGGCCTTCGGAAGGAAACCCTAAGCCGGAACCTAGGGAGAGACGATATGACCGACGACTACAGCATTGAAAATTTTGACATTGAAAGCTCCTATTT
>CAZCLL010000041.1:6056-14010 GCA_964499555.1 uncultured Fastidiosipila sp. | reverse complement strand
CCAGAAGGAAGAAAGGACGCTGGTGACGCGTGAATTTCGCCCAGAGGACCGAGAAGAGGTGCAGATCAGGCCGCAGCGCCTGCACGAATATTTCGGTCAAGCGAAGATTAAGGAGAATCTGGAGGTTTTCATTGAGGCGGCGAGGAAGCGCCATGAAGCCTTGGATCATGTGCTGCTTTATGGGCCGCCGGGACTCGGGAAGACTACGCTGGCGGGGATTATTGCCAATGAAATGGGCGTGAATTGCCGGATTACCTCGGGGCCAGCGATTGAGAAGGCCGGAGATTTGGCGGCGATTCTGACGAACCTTGAGAAGAATGATGTGCTCTTTATCGATGAAATTCACCGCTTGAATCACACGGTGGAAGAAGTGCTCTATGCGGCGATGGAAGATTTTGCCCTGGATATCATGATTGGCAAAGGGCCTGGTGCGCGCTCGATTCGTGTGGAACTAGCGCCATTTACCTTAGTTGGCGCGACGACGAGAGCTGGGCTTCTGACGGCGCCTCTCAGGGATCGTTTCGGCGTGATTTTCCGTTTGGAACTTTATGAGCCGAAAGAGCTGGTGCAAATTCTGGAGCGAGATGCGGCGATTTTGTCGATCGGGACAGAGCCTAGGGGCTTAGTGGAAGTGGCTCGGCGTTCTCGTGGGACTCCGCGTATAGCGATCCGTTTGCTGAAACGCCTCCGCGACTTTGCGCAGGTGAACGGCGAGGGTGTTATTACGCTAGATATCGCAAAAGAGGGGCTAAAGGCTCTAGAGATCGACCAAAAGGGCCTCGACAAGACGGATAATCTGATGCTTAGAAGCATTGGTGAGATCTTCAAGGGTGGGCCAGTGGGTCTGGATACTTTGGCGGCCGTGACAAACGAGGATTCGTCGACCATTGAAGATGTCTATGAGCCATACTTGATGCAGATGGGCTTTCTCGCCAAAACGCCACGCGGCCGTGTGCTGACGGACTTAGGTTGGCGCCATATCGGTCTTACGCCGCCTGAACAGGGGAAGGACCGCCCCAAAGAGAGTCGGCAACTTGGTTTAGAGGATTTGAAAAACTAATGAAGACAGAAACTGTGCGTGAAGAGAAGGCGCTCCTACTGCATATGTGTTGTGGACCTTGCGCAGAATACCCCCTAGAGGTATTGCGTGAGGAGGGCTTCGTTGTGAGCGGCTACTTTCATAATCCGAATATTCAGCCGCAGGCGGAGCTCGACCGAAGACTCGAGAATGTCCGCATCCTAAGCGAGAAGAAGAACGTCCCACTCTTTTTTGTGGATGAGTCCGAAGAAACACGCTGGCGCCAGTTCCCGAGTCAAAAAAAGGCGGATCACTGCCGCTATTGCTATTTTTCCCGCATGAATGAGGCGGCTAGTTTTGCCAAAGAGCAGGGCTTCGAAGCGTTTACGACCTCGCTTCTCGTCTCTCCGTACCAAGACCATGAGCTCCTTAAAGAGGCGTGTGAACGAGCGTCCGAGCGCCACGAGATTCCCTTTGTCTACCGGGATTTCCGCGTCGGCTACCGGCAAGGGCAGGAGATGGCCAAAGCCGACGGCCTCTACCGTCAACGTTACTGCGGCTGTATCTATTCTTTGGGCGAGTCTTCTTTTCAGACGAAAATCATGAAGCAGTTAGGGCTCAGTCCGGAGCAGATTCCGTCTCGCTTGCTAGACTAAGGTCCGGGTTCTTCGCCCGCACAGTTACCGTATGATAATTTTCATAGATCACGTAACCGGGTTTCGTGCCGCTGGGTTTCTTGACGTGACTTACCGGGCAATAGTCGACATCGAGGGTCACTTGGCTATTGCCTAAGGTCTCTGTGCTGTTTCGGCTGAGCCAAGCAGCGGTTTCTGCCGCCTCTAGAATGGCGCGATCGGGGATGTCTTGCCCCTCCGTTCGCAAGAAAACATGTGTGCCTGGCCGATTTTTCACATGAAACCAGAGGTCATCCGGCTTGGCTCGGTGCACACGAATTTGATCGTTCTGATAGTTATTTCGCCCGGCCAAAATCTCCAGACCATCGGAGCTTCGGTACTGTCTAGGCGGTAGGGGCGCGGCTTGGTGGACTTTTTTCGGCTTCTCTTTTTTCCGACCTTTTTTGGTGACCTTCTGCTGCGCTTGTTGGGAGGAGCCCTTCGTTTTTGCTTCCAAAGCTTGATCGACTTCGCGTTTCACTTCATCCAGGTCTGCCAAATCCATGGCATTCTCCAGCAAGGATTCAAGACTTCGCAAATAGAGGACGTCCTCGTTTGTCGCCTCAATTTTCGCTTCGGCATAGGCAAAGGTTTCCTTATCCTTCGTGTACTGGCGGAAGAGGCGGTTCGCATTCTGGCGCACGGAGTAACGCGGATCCAGCGCCACCTGAAGCTCCTTGCCCTCCGGATCATAGTAGTCAATTACGGCAATTTCCCCGGAAGCGGGTACCTTCTCCGGCAGGCTGTTCAGCTGGCTTAAGATGAGTTCGCCGGCCTTCCGCTTCGTTTCAAAATCCTTGGCTTTCTCCACGTCACCCTCGTAGGCCGAAAGTAAATTCAACTTCCTCCCGAGCTCTTTTTGTACCCGGTCTTGCAAGTGTTTCCGCTTCTGGAAGATGCGGTCTTTCGCTTGCCCAGCGAGATACACATCGCGAATTGCCTCGTTCAAGCTGACGACTTCTCGTCTGGGTCCCAAGGAATCCAAGGCCAAAACATGGAAATCCCCGTGCCCTTTCTGAGCTTCAGGGTAGAGGTAGGCTCCTTCTTCGTCTGCGGTGATCTGCGTGAGCAGGTTCCGGGAGGCGTAGTACAGCGCTTCCACCTCTTTCTCGGCCAAAGCCGCAGCCGGGCTGTTTCCTGCGACAGCGGCCTGGTAGAGGACTTCGTTCACCAATTGCGGGGAGAAGCCCAGGCAGAGTTCTAAAAGGGCTTTATCTACGCGTTTGTCCGGGAGAATGTTTCGGAAGGCTTGTGGTTCCATCGTTTGAAGTTCTGCGAGACGATCCTGCGGGAGCGGTTTCTCTTGTTTCGGCGGACTCACATACACTCTGGCCGGTAAGACTTCGCGATAGCGTGAAGTCGATTGGCCGACATGGATCAAGGCATCTAGGATCACTTGATCTTCATTTAACAAGATGATGTTGCTATGACGATTCTGGAGTTCCACTAGTAAAGTGCGCTCTAGCGAATCACCAATCTCGTTTCTTGTGCTGAAACGGAAACGCAAAAGCCTTTCATAAAAGGGAGCCTCAACAGACAAGAGCCTTGCGCCCGTGAGGTGCTTCCGCAGGAGCATACAGAACATCGGCGCTTGCGCTGGGTTCTCATAGCGTCCTGGGCCAAGAAAACAAACGGGCTGATTCGGATTCGCCGAGACCAGAAGCCTGGGCCCTCCTTTGCCGTGAAACGTAAGCAAGAGATCGTATCGTCCGGGCTGCTGGATCTTGTCAATCGAGCTGTCTTTCAGGAGTTGATCCAATTCTCCGGCTACTTGGTGGATAGAAATGCCGTCAAGCCCCATATTCTGTGATTTCGACCCTTCTTTTTTGATTACATGATGGTATCATAACAGAAGGCAGAGGTAGGATACATGGCAGAACGTAAAACGAAAACGACGACAAGTAAGAAGAAACCAGCGCCCAAGCCCTCCCCATCTTCGGGACTATTCCAAAGTTTTTGGCGAAGTTCCGGTGGGCGAGCCCTTAAGACGCTCATTGCTGCGATCATCGTGGTTTTACTTGATCTTCTGGTCACAAGGAATCAATTCTCTACTTTCTTCCTCCTCTTAGGCATAGAATTACTGCTGGTCTTTGCCTTCATCCTTTTATATTTGGCCTGGCAGCAACGTAACGTAGACCGCAATCGGCAAGGGAAGTAGGCCCTAATAAATGCTAGGGATTCTAGAACTTCGCTAGGTAAGATGGTAAAATAACGTAAGTCAAATTTCGATCGAGGAGCAATTTCCTCAGGAGGTTAGTATGAGTAACGAGACGAAATCATTCCGTCAATTCGACATGCACAATGTTGATGTGCAGAAGTTTATGGCTGCTCTGGATCAGTGCAAGGGCAATGTCTGGCTGGTCACTGATGAAGGAGACCGTTTCAATTTGAAGAGCAAACTCAGCCAAATCACCGGTCTGGTGAAACTGATCGAGGGTGGTAAACTGGTAAAGGCTTCGGTCATCTGTGATGATCCGGAAGATGAGTCACTCCTGTTCCGCTTGAACCTCTTTGGTGACCAAGCATAAGTATTTTTGCTAGTAAAACCCATGGAGACATGAAATGCAGCCTACTTTCGCCTCTGCAGGCGAAGTTGGTCTGCATTTTTTCATTCGTAATCAATTGAGCGAATCAAATTGCCCGGACTTTCTTGGAGAAAGTTCGGGGATTGATAACATAGTACACGGAAATAGTTGATCATACGTTCACAAAGGTTCCCTAGATTTCTCAGATAAACTTGCTATAATCTCAATTAGTTTGATTATCAAAGGATTTATAAGTTTGACCCATAAATCCTTCAGACATAAAGCGTACACGTAAAAGAAAGAGGTAAGCTGGTGGATAACCCACAAGTAAGTACACAGAAGACCCAAACTCCAGTTCAAGATCGATGGAACATGGGTCTGGATATTGGTTCCACAACGATAAAGATTGTTCTCTTCCAGGGAGACAAGATGGTGTATGACACCTACAAGCGTCATAACTCCGATATTAAAGGCATCTTGCTCGACACCTTCCGCGAAGTCGATAAGAAGTTTCCGGGTATTGAACTTCAGGTCAGCATCACCGGTTCTGGTGGCGTTTTAGTCGCCGAATGGCTGGACCTTCCTTTTGTTCAAGAGGTCATTGCGGAGACGAAGGCGATTCAAAAATACAATCCCGAAGCGGATGTCATCATCGAGTTGGGTGGGGAAGATGCAAAGATTACCTACCTTCACCCGACGCCTGAACAACGCATGAACGGCACTTGTGCCGGCGGAACGGGCTCCTTCATAGACCAGATGGCCCAGCTACTCCAGACGGATGCCGACGGCCTCAATGAAATGGCTTCTCGCTACCAGCAACTCTACCCAATCGCTTCTCGTTGCGGCGTTTTTGCGAAGTCCGACTTGCAACCCCTCTTGAACGAAGGCGCGGCCAAAGAAGACCTCGCGGCCTCGGTCCTCCAAGCGGTCGTAACGCAGACGATTGCCGGTCTCTCCCAAGGGCGTGTCATTAAGGGCAATGTTGTTTTCTTGGGCGGCCCTTTGCATTTCTTGCCGGAACTTCGCCATGCTTTTGAGCGAACCCTCATTAATCAAGTGGATAAGTTCATCTTGCCGGAGAATGCCAATTTGTATGTGGCGATCGGGGCTGCGCTCCTCTCGGCAGATTCCCGCCAGACTTCCGTTGCGGAAATCATCAAGCGTTTTTCCTCCGCCAGAAATTTAGGCGAAGATATCGCACATATCCCACCCTTGTTCTCTGATGAAGCCGACTATCAAGCGTTTAAGAAGCGCCATGCGAAGGCCTCGATTCCTGAGCTTTCTTTAGCGGAAGCCAAAGGCCCGCTCTTCTTCGGTCTGGATGCTGGTTCGACCACCACGAAGGCCGTCCTCATGGACGAAGCCGGGAATTTGGTTTTCACCCATTATCAGAGTAATGAAGGCTCTCCGGTCAATTCTTCGCGCAAAATTCTGAAGCAGATTTATGAAGAGCTTCCGAAGGAGGCCTATATCGCCAGAGCCTGTGCAACGGGTTACGGTGAAGCGCTCTTGAAGACGGCGCTGAATTTGGAAGAGGGCGAAATCGAAACGATGGCCCATTACAAGGCCGCTGAACACTTCCTGCCCGGTGTCGACTTTATCGTTGATATCGGTGGCCAAGACATGAAGTGCATGCGTGTCCACGATGGCATTATCGACAGCATCATGCTGAATGAAGCTTGTTCTTCGGGTTGTGGCTCTTTCATACAAACCTTCGCGAACGGACTCGGGATGAGCACACCGGACTTCGCCGAGGCGGCTTTGGCCGCAAAAAATCCGGTAGACCTGGGTACGAGATGCACGGTCTTCATGAACTCCCGCGTGAAGCAAGCGCAGAAGGAAGGTGCTACGGTTGGGGATATCTCCGCCGGACTTTCCTACTCGGTGGTTCGTAACGCCCTCTATAAAGTCATCAAAATCCGTGACCCGGAGCAAATGGGGAAGAACATCGTAGTACAGGGCGGAACTTTCTTGAATGAAGCGATTCTGCGCTGTTTCGAGCAAGTCTCCGGCCGTGAAGTTATCCGCCCGAACATTTCCGGTTTGATGGGAGCATTTGGTTGCGCCTTGATCGCCAGAGGCAACTGGGATAAAGTCTCCCATTCCTCGATTTTGAATGCGCAAGAGCTCCAGGGCTTCACGATGGCTACGGAGTCCACGAACTGCAAACTCTGCGGGAACCAATGTAAGTTGACCATCAATACTTTCGCCAATGGTACTCGCCATGTTTCCGGCAACCGCTGTGAGCGAGGAGCCGGGGAAGAGAGAGCTTCGGATCCTTTGCCGAACCTCTTCGACTACAAGTACAAAAGGACATTTGCAGCCTATAAGCCTTTGCCGGTCAAAGACGCCCCTAACGGCATCATCGGGATCCCGCGTGTGCTCAATATGTATGAGAACTATCCTTTGTGGCACACGATCTTTACGAAGCTTGGTTTCCGTGTGCAACTCTCGGCTCGTTCGACCCACAAGATCTTCGATAAGGGCATTGACTCCATTCCTTCGGAGAGTGTCTGTTACCCGGCGAAACTGACCCATGGCCATGTGATGGACTTGATTGAGAAGGGTGTGAAACTGATTTTCTACCCAGATCTTCCGTACGAGCAAAATGAAAATGAACAGGCGAACAATCACTTCAATTGTCCGATCGTGACTTCCTATCCGGAAGTGCTGAAGAACAATATGGATGAGCTGATTGATTCGGATATTACCTATCTGAATCCTTTCTTGGGGATTCATCACCCGAAGAAACTCGGCGAGAAGCTCTTGGAGTGCCTCCGCGGGGCTGGCTTCACGCAGATTACGGCCGAAGCCATGCAAGAGGCTGTGACCGCCGGCTATGAAGAATATACTCGCTATAAAGAGGATATTGCTGAAGAAGGCTTCCGCGTCCGGCAGTGGGTTAAGGAGAAGGGCAAGAAGGCGATTGTGCTTGCCGGTCGCCCGTATCACGTGGATCCGGAAATCAATCACGGAATTCCGGAACTTATCAACTCTTTAGGTATGGCGGTCTTGACCGAAGATGCTGTGGCGGATCCGGGTAAACTCCAACGGCCGATCCGCGTGGTGGACCAATGGATGTACCACACGAGGCTCTATGAAGCAGCGGCTGTGGTGGCGGAAGATCCTAGTTTGGAACTTGTGCAGCTGAATTCCTTTGGTTGCGGTTTGGATGCGGTCACGACGGATCAGACGCAAGAAATCCTAGAGGCTTCTGGTGATATTTATACTTGCTTGAAGATCGACGAAGTGTCGAACTTAGGAGCGGCCAGAATTCGTCTTCGCTCACTGAAAGTTGCGATGGACGAGAGAGAACGGCATGCGAAACAAAGAGAAAAACAAATCGCAGCGATGAACGAGGCCGAGAGGGCTTTGGCCGAAGAGAAAACTACGGAGAAGGCCTACGTCTTGCACCGCGCAGAGTTCACGGAAGAGATGGTGAAGGACTACACGATCTTGGCTCCACAGATGGCACCGACGCAGTTTAGGCTCCTGGAGAAGGTCTTCAATCGCTATGGCTACAAGACGAAGATTCTGGATAAGGCGACGACGCAGGATGTGGAAGTTGGCTTGAAGTACGTCCATAACGACGCTTGCTACCCAACAATTATGGTGGTGGGGCAGATGATTAACGCCCTCCAGAGCGGGGAATACGACCTCGACAAGACAGCCCTCCTGATCACGCAAACGGGTGGTGGGTGTCGCGCGACGAACTATGTGGCCTTCTTGCGCAAAGC
>CAZCLL010000041.1:0-6046 GCA_964499555.1 uncultured Fastidiosipila sp. | reverse complement strand
TGGCTCATGTGCCGGTGATTGCGATCTCGGCGACCGGGATTGAGAAGAATTCCGGGATGAAGTACACCTTGCCTTTTTTGCACCATGCGATTCAGGGCATTGTCTTGGGTGACTTATTGACGACCGTTTTGCTTCGTGTCAGGCCCTATGAGTTGGAACCAGGATCGGCGAACCGTCTGTATGAGACCTGGATGGAGAAGGCGGAGGCTTTCTTCAGCGGGGAATCCAAGGCACTTGGCTACAATAAGCTGGTGGACCAGATTGTGGAGGCCTTCGACCAGTTCCCGATGCAGGATATTCCGCGGAAGCCGCGTGTCGGTGTGGTCGGAGAGATCCTGGTGAAGTTCCAGCCCGATGCGAATAATAACGTGATTGGCGTGATTGAAGAGGAAGGCTGCGAAGCGGTGATGCCGGGTCTTACGGACTTCTTGCTCTACTGTGCTTTGAATCCTTCGTTCAAGGCGGAGCAGCTGGGGAACAGCAAGTTGGCGGCCTTTGGCGGAGAAGCGGCAATCAGCCTTCTGGAACAGTACCGTAAGCGGGTGAAGAAGAGATTGGCCGATACTGGGAAGTTTGCGGTGCCGGAAGACATCCATAAGCTGGCTTCCTATGCGGAAGAGATTCTGTCTCTAGGAAATGCGACTGGGGAAGGCTGGTTCCTCACTGCGGAGATGATTGAACTGATTCATGATGAGGTTCCGAACATCATTATGGCTTCGCCCTTTGCTTGTTTGCCGAACCACGTGACTGGGAAAGGTATGGTGAAGGCGATCCGTCGCCAATACCCGCAGGCGAATATTACCCCGATCGACTACGATCCAGGCGCCAGTGAAGTCAATCAGTTGAACCGCATTAAGCTTATGATCTCGACGGCGTTGAGTAACGAGCCGGTGACGGATAACTTGAATGATCAGGACCGGATCAATACCGCTCAAGCCCTGTCTTCTTGTGGCTCTTGTGTGGCGAGTGCTGCGTATAGCCGAAATTAAGACTTAGCTTACATCGATTTTTGGAAGGGCCGCTCTTGACCGGGGCGGCTTTCCTTATTTGGTGCGTCTTGGGCGGGCGTGAATCAAGATCTTCGGGTAGAATCGTAACATGGATTTAACTTTAGGAAAGGGAGAAGGAAATCATGCATGAATCGGAGCATCGGCTATCCGATACTATTCACGAGTATACGCAGAAGACCGGCGCGTTGCTGATGATCAATACTCCGGGCATGAGAATGATTAAAACCATGTTGGCGGTGATGCTATGTCTTCTGGTGGACTGGCTTCGCATGGCGGATTCTCCGGTCAATGCGGCCATTGCGGCCATTGTTTGTGTCCAGCAAGATTTAGCGACGACCTGGAAAATTAGTCGAAACCGTGTGGCTGGAACCGTATTGGCTGGCTTTTATGCTTACCTTTTCTTATTGCTTTTCGTCGTGAGGCTGGAGATATCGGACACGAGCCTTCTATACTATATGCTGGTAGCTATCTTCTTACTGCCTCTGATGCAGCTACTCGTCAGCCTGAAATTGCCGGGTGGGGTGGCGATTGGCGCGATTGTCTTCTTGATCATCTGCATCTCTAGCGGGAAGGATGATCCTTTGGCCTACAGTTTCGGCCGAACCTTGGATACCTTGATCGGAATCGCTTTTGCGATGTTTGTGAATTGGCTCCCCTTTCTGAATCGTATCGGGAAGAAGTTGCTGAAGAAGAAAGAAGAGGCAATGTTGGTCGCAAAGCCACATGAGACAGACCAGGATACGAACCCAAAATAAATTCTGCACTATGATGGATTGTACTATGAGATTGTGAGGACCCCCATGAAAGAAACCATACACGAAGCCTATACCCTTGAGAGCTATGAAGAGATTGCTGAGCTCCATTCTGTACTCTATCGCTACCGTCATCTGAAGACTGGCGCGGAACTGATTTATATGGACAACGATGACCAGAATAAGGTGTTCGGGGTTGCCTTCCGCACGCCGCAAGAGACCTCGAATGGCGTGCCCCATATTATTGAGCATACGGTGCTTACCGCTTCGCGGAAGTATAAGACGAAAGAGCCGTTTATGGATCTTTTGCAGTCGAGTGTGGCGACATTTCTCAATGCGATTACCTATCCGGACAAGACGATTTATCCAGTGGCTTCTAGGAATGACAAGGATTTCCAGAATTTGATGGATGTCTACTTGGATGCGGTGTTCTTTCCGAATATCTATCAGGATGAGCGGGTATTTCGCCAGGAGGGCTGGCGTTATCAGCTGGACAGCCCCGAAGATGAGCTTCGGTACAGCGGGGTCGTGTATAACGAGATGCGCGGGGCTTTTTCTTCACCAGATCAAGTCCTTTATGAGGCGGTCAATCGCTATCTCTACCCGGACACGCACTACAAGAACAATTCCGGTGGCGAGCCTTATCAGATTCCGGAGCTTACCTATGAGGCGTTCTTGGATTTCCACAGGCGCTTTTACCATCCCTCAAATGCGCGGATCTTCCTTTATGGCAAGATGGATTTGGTGGAGCGCTTGACCTACTTGGATCAAGAGTATTTGGGGCAGTTTGAAGCCCGAGATCCAGATTCGGCGATTCTTATTCAAGCGCCCTTTGAAGCCCCTCGTTTCGCTGAAGAAGAATATTCGTTGGCTGGTGGGGAAGATCCCACAAATAAAGATTATTTCAGCTGGTCGGTTTCGCTCAATACCTTTGCGGATATCAAAGAGAATTTCATGCTGGATATCTTGGCGGATGCCCTCTTTGAGACACAGGCCGCTCCTGTGAAGCTCGCCTTACAAAAAGAGAAACTTTGTGACGACATCTTGGCGTTTACGGATCAGAAAATGCAGAACCAATTGACGGTGACGCTGGTGAACAGCAAGCCGGAAGCCAAGGAGCGCTACCAAGGGATCATTGAGGCGGCTTTGGCCGAAATTGCGGAAAAGGGGATCGACCGCGAACTCCTGAGAGCCTCGATTAACCGCTTCGAGTACGCCTTGCGCGAGGGGGCGGGCTACACGACTATGGGGATCTTGTACTTCCAGAAGGCGTTGGATACCTGGCTTTACGATGGAAACCCGGCGGACGCACTTCGCTATGAGGCGCCTCTGCAGGAGATTCGCCAGTCGCTAGAGAGTGATGTGTGGGAGACCTTTATTCGGGAGAAATTCCTGGCGAACCCGCACAAGCTCCTCTTGCACCTTCATGCTGTGCCGGGCTTGAACGACGGCAAAGATGAGGCGGTCCACAAGGCGCTGCAGGAGAAGAAGGCTTTGCTGTCCGCTGAAGAGATCGCCGACTTGGTGGATAAGAGTCAAGCTCTCGCAGCGTGGCAGGATATGGAAGATAGTCCGGAGGCCAAAGCCACCATCCCGCAACTTTCGCTCGCGGATCTTGAGACAGAGCTACCGGATCCCCCTTGTTTGGCTAGTCAGGTGGGCAGCGATACGCTCTTGCAGCATCCGATTTATACTTCGGGTATTCATTATGTGCGCTTGAGTTTCCCGCTTGATCATATCCGGCAGGAGGATCTCTTCCATGTGAGTGTACTTAGTCTTCTGCTGGGCTCAGTGGACACGGAGGCATACAGCTACCAGGAGCTTGCGACGCAGGTCTTCTTGGAGACCGGTGGGATTGGCATTACGCCTACTCTTGCGATCCATGAGCCGGATGATGAGATTCTCTTCCGTATGGATGTGACGCTGAAGACCTTGGATGAGAAGGGCGAGCGTTGGCCGGGCCTTATGGAGCAAATTCTTCGGTATAGCAAGTTTGCAGATGATGAACGCATTTTGGAAGTATTGAAGATGCAGCTGGTCAATCGCGAGCAAGCGATAAGCCAGTCGGGGGATAGCTATGCGCGGACGAGGCTTTTGGCGGGCTTGCGTTTGGAGCAGCAGATGCAAGATGAGCTGGCGGGCATTTCGTACTATCTGAAACTCAAGGAACTGGTGGCCTCATATGATGAGCGAAAAGAGGTGTTGAAGGCGGAGCTTGCGGCTTTGGTCAAAAACATCTTCACTCGTGGGGGTGTACTTGTCTCCCTGACGACCGATGAAGAGAAGCTCGGGGGCTTGCAGAAGGCGGCTTTGGCCTTACTGGAGAGCTTCCCGGAGGCCGCGAAAATCGCCCAGGAACGCACGTATACGCCGGCACCGAAGCGCGAGGGGATCCAGGTTTCGTCCAACGTCCAGTATGTGGTGAAGGGCTTCGACTTCAAGGAACTGGGGGCCACGTACAGCGGGGACATGACGGTACTTTCGGCCTACCTCTCGAAGACGTACCTCCACAAGCAGATCCGGGCGCAGGGCGGGGCGTATGGCACCTCGCTGACGGTTGGCAGGGATGGAACGCTCTTGGGGAGCTCTTACCGCGATCCGAATTTGCAGCGCACATTGGACGTTTATGATGGCATGGCGACCTGGCTTCTTGAGCAGGAGCTCTCGCCGGAGGAGACGGAGCGCACGGTGATTGGGGCCTTGAATCGTTTTGCGCCGCCGGTGAATCCGAAGAATCTGGGTGCGCTGGCTTATACCCGTTATCTGACGGGGCGAACCTTGGCGATGGCGGAGAAGAGTCTGGCGGAGGCGATGGCGACCACGGCAGAGGGTCTGAAGGGTTATGCCTCTCTGCTGACGGAGGCGATGGGGAAGAATTACTATTGTGTGGTCGGCAATGCGAAGGTCTTGGAAGAGAATAAAGACTTGTTTGATGAGTTGATTCGTCTGTGAGTAGTGTGGGTCTCCGGTAGGATTTAGGGGGAGCTATGTTCTCTGGCAGGACTTAGCTCTTCGGCAGGACTTAGCTCTTCGGCAGGACTAGAGGCCTTGAGAAGACCGTATCCACAGCTTCTTGTAGATTGCCTGCGAGGAGCTGGTGGAGGGCTTCGGTTGGCTCCAGGTTCCACGCTTGGTTGAGGCTGTTGCCTTCCAGTGTGAAGGATATCACGATGGCTTCTTGAATGATGAGGTCCTGATATTTCTCGAAATTATCTTCCACGTAGTAGAGGAGGGTGCTCTCCGGGTCGATGCCCGGCCTGACTAGGTCGGTGTCGCTCATGTCGATGACACCGGACTCTGCATCTTTGCGAACTTGGCTCAGGATGCTCTTCGCATCCGGGGCAGTGATCATGTAGCGGAGGGTGTAGTGGTCTTCGGCTAAAGCCGACTGTGAGACCAGTTCCCAGGTGGCTTTTTTCCAGAAGAACTGGAGGAGAGAGGCGTTCGCGCTTTCGTCTTTGGCAAGGCTTGTGAAGTATTCATTCCAGTCACTTCTCTCGTCTGTCACGATGAGCCTCGAGGCTTCGTAGTAATTTCCGGAGCGCAAATTTGTCGCATAGTTTTGGAATACTTGAGCTGGCGCATCTTTATGGAAGAGTTGGTAGAAAATGAAGGAGAATCCGCCCACAGCTGTGGCTACGATGGCAAGGATGAGAAGATAGATCCCGGGAAGCCGAAGTTTATTTAGAAAATTATTGAAACGCATGAACCAACCTCATCTCATCAACACAGTACTCATCAATATTGTTCTCATCAATACAGTTCTCATCAATATTGTTCTCTTCAATATTGTTCTCTTCAATACAGCACGCTTAAGAGTGTAGCATGACGGGATTGTCGATTCAAATGATATAATTCGTACTTGTGTCGTCGATTTTGTTTTTGTGATCTTACACGTCAATAATTTATTCTGCCCACAACTTTTCCCCCGATGTTTAGCTCCAATTCATGCACGATCTAATATAACGTGTGCATTCTCGTTCTTTCGGTATTTGGCTAGCTATGTTGTAATATTCTTCATCAGCTATCTGACAGAGAAACTGCACGACAGCAGGTAAACCGCTGTTGACAAAGTTTTCGCTAAGGAAACTCATACGACCATAAATATAACTACTTACGTTGGACAAAACTCTGCGTTATCCGAATTTAACATGTTACCCGTCTCTGAATTTCTCTGAAAAACCCCAGAAATCACCCCGCAGGGGTTGTTTGGGACCGTTTTATCGCCGGTTCTCCTCCCCAAAGGCTCCTAAAAGCCTTGCAAGCTTGGATATCGCCGAGTTT
>CAZCLL010000040.1:7067-17761 GCA_964499555.1 uncultured Fastidiosipila sp. | reverse complement strand
TTCAGATATCCTTCATTTCGGTGCGTAGACTACCAAATTTCCGGGAATTGGGGTAAATCAATAGAAATGCGGGATATCGACCCGAACACGCACCGAACACAAGAATCTCTCCCGTTCAAAAACGAAAGATTACCCTCCCTTGCTGTACTACTAGCGTCGAAGGCACCGTCCGTTGTGGGAAGGTGGCGCACAATGACAGAAGCCAGGCGTCTATCACCTGGCTTCTGTCTCTCATGTGCAATTTGGTTTCAGGGCGTAAGCACTGGGATTAGTCTTGATCTCTTTCCTTCTTTCGTCTGGCGACGAGAGCGCCGGTTCCCGCAAGAATCAGAAGGAGAGCAAGCACGACAGGGAGAATGGATTCGCCAGTACCAGGCACTTTCGTGTCATTGGGTTTTGTACCACTTGTGCTTCCGGATGCTTGGGGAGCCTGGCTTGTTTCTGTCGATGTTGATTCTTCATGTGTTGTTTGGATGGGGCTCGTTGTAGGCTCCTGCTCGCTCGTGGAATCTGTAGTTTCACTCGAGATGGTCGGTTCAGAGCTTGTCGTCGTCTCAGCAGTCGCACTTGATGCAGTAGTTTCGCTTGGTTCCGCTGTAGATGTTGTGCTTGTTGTTTCCGAAGGTTCTGTAGTAGCTGTTGTTTCCGAAGGCTCTGTCGGCACACCACCGTTTGTTGGCGTGCTTGTCGGCTGAGTTTCGGTCGTCGTTGCTTCAGGATCTTCCGTCGAAACAAGAGAGATCGCCTGGACTTCACTTTGGTAAACGTTACCATCAACATCGGTAATGGTTGCAAACCATTCACTAAAGTCAATCTCTGAAACAGGCAAGCTAGTCAAGGCTGTTTCACCTGCTTCAACTTGCACGCTGGCAAAAGGTTTTGCAGAATCGACCGCAGTCTCCGCACGCGAAATCTCAGAATCAGCAGGAGTACCAACACCCTTGATCGTCGCAACGAAGTCCTTAGACGAGACTTCACGATGATTCTGGACGAAAGCAAGATCCATAGAGAATTCTTCTTGCTGTGCCGAGAAGGAATTGTAGCGATCCACTACAGGAGAATAGCTGACATTGGTGAGGCCTGTATCAGAGAAAGTCATCAGTCTCAGGAAACCGTCACCGCCGTTGGGTTGATGCTGATAATCATGGAGGATCTCAACAAGTTTCCGGCCATCAGGCATTTCACGAACATTTCTTGCCGCACCCGGATCATGACCGGAAATGACCATCGCCACATTGGCATTGGGGACAATAATCTTGTTGTAAATTTCTTCCGCTCTGGAGTACGTAATCCAGCGTGCAGAAGGGCTCAAGTACTGATGCGTCGCAATGATGGCCGTACGGTTCGGGTACTGGGCGAGTGCATGATTGGCCCATGCAATCGTCTCGGGCGTTGCCTCCAAGCCCATGCCAAGATAGAGCACAAGCAAGTCATGGCCACCGACGGTAACTAGGTCATAGTGATGCGTATTGTTTCCGAACTCTCCGCCATACCAGAATTGACCATCATAGCGATCGGCTCCGAAATACACATTGTACTTGTTGTAGCGCATGTTCGTGGAGTAATCACCCACGTCATGATTTCCCGTAGTTACCCCATTCGGCACACCGGTAAGGTCGAGGATATCATGGGCAGCGGCGGCTCTTGTAAACTGTGCCTCGTTATCCACATTTTCAATGATGTCACCCGTGTGGGCAACATAGGCGATGCGCCCAGCCAGGTATTCATCGCGAAGGTAGGTGGTCATTTGCTCATAAATCTTCGCATCGATAAGGGGCTGGCGCTGCGTATAGTATTGCGTATCCGTGATCCAAGCGAAGACATCACTGCGATTATCCGCGAGTTTCTGAATCACCGCGAAACGAATTTCCCCAGCAAGATCATACGTTTCGACGTCTACAACCCCACTCAGGATTACAGGGGCTCCGAAGGTTCGCTTAGCCATCAGCTCAAGCCATGTACCAGTCAAAGGATTGTAGACCATGAGTGCAACCGTTTCGCCTGTATTTGCCTTGGCTGTTACCGTCACATTCAGATCGCCGCTCGTTCCTTCCGTGTTCACCTGATAGAGCTGATACGGTATGCCGTTGACACTCGTTTGGCCAAAGAAGCCGGCCGCATCTTTGGCAGCTTCCTTTGCCTGATCCGTGTTCAGAAGTTCATCCGCCTCACCGCTATATACCTTAGCGCTAAGGGTGTTTGCTTTGAAGAAATCAACGGTCAGAGGACCTGCCATGGAAGGATCAGTCTCCACCTCAAACTTGTAGTTGTCGCCATCCTGCGAACCGGCGGCTTTGGCCAGCAGATCTGAAACGGCCTCCATGGTGAAGGAGAAGCGCTCGGTGGATTGATTGCCGAGGGCATCGGTTGCCGTTACGGTCAGGAAGTGGATGCCGGTGCCGAGCAGTTCCGACTGAAGGGAGTATGGCAAGTCGATAACTATGCCATTGAGCTGGGCGTCAACGGAGGTGACTTCAGACAGCTGATCCACCACGGTGAGTTCGAGTGCGGTGTGGTCTGCGACCGGCTGCTCACCAAGGTTGCTGCTGATGACCGGTGCAGTATTGTCGAAGAGGACGGTGGCCTCAAGCTCGACCGCATCATTAACGACGAGTTGAATGGTCTGGGTTCCATCAGCAAAAGCTTGGGTATCCAAAGTAAAGTAACGGGTTAATGGGTCATGAGCCGGAAGCTGGAAGACTAAGTCTACCTTATAGTAGAGATCCAAATTGCTGCCTGCTGGGAAACCATCGCCCATGTTGTAGCGGCGACTGGCGGAGTACAGCTCTTCATTGACAATTGATTTTGTGGCCGCAGGGGTATTGATATCGTAGGCTTGGTAGGTTCTGGCGAGTTTCGGAAGAACGACGGTGCCATTGGGAAGCGTGATGCTAAAGTCCCACACATTGAAGTCATCATGATTGACAGCACCTGGCGTGAGGGTCTCGTTGTAGACACCGGAACTCGTGCCAATCACTAGAGAGACAACGTTCTCTTCCCCATAGCGAAGGAATGAATCGGCAATGGCGAGTGAAGGCTTCGCTTCATTTAAGTTCTCCGCAAGTTGCCCATTGATGAGCAGGCCATTCTTGAATGCGTTCCCGTCATTTGCCTGGATTCCGCTGGAGCTATAGTTGAAGAGAGCGGATCCGGAACCCGTCGACGGAATCGTGGTTTCACCTATGCGGAGGACAGCGATATCCGTTGTGTGGCCGACGGTCGCACGAACGACGGTCTCACCTGCGAAAGCCTGGCCATCTTTGAGATCCCAGCTCGCATCACCACTCGCTACTGGAGTCAAATCGATCGTGAATTCAAGCAGGTACGGGATAGAGGTGCTTGCTGGATGGGGAATGCCACCCGGCTGGCCATCACCAAACGTGTAGTTGTACTCGGCATCATAGTCACTGCTGGTTTTTGTATTCGCAACGGCTGCCGGTGTCTTCTGATCGACGATGAAGTAACTGGTTACGCTGCTTGGTGTGTACGCTTGCTCGCCTTGGGTCAGGACGAGGTTTTTCACCTTGGGATCATTATGATTTCTGGTTTCTGGCGTTTCATTGACGTTGTAGTAGGTACCTGTCTGATTGCTGCCAGGCATGAAGCCGATGGTGTTCACGCCTTGCGTGAAGAGCGAACGTGGCAATTCGATCGAGTTTTCGTTGTTGCTGGGGATGCTTTGGACAAATACGCCGTTCACGAATAAGCCATTGTTGTAGGCTGGTTGCAAGGCGGTCGCTGTAAACGTGAGGGTTACGGTGTCCGGGGTTCCAGGCTCTTCTGGGTTCTCTGGTTCTTCGTTTCCTGGTTCTTGGTCTTCAGGAGGCGTTTGGGTTTTTGTGATGACGAAGCTGTCGTAGATGTAGGGTTGCGTGGTGAAGGTATCCGTTTGAGGATCGTACTTCATTTTGTAGGTGACAAATGTTGCCTGGTCTCCTGTTACTTCGACAACAACGTAGGTTTGCTCTTTTTTCTCTGCGGAGCTGGGGCTTTCGGTAGCTGAGTTTTTGTCTAAGAATTCATAATTGGGCGCTACGGGATCGGCTTCTGGGCTTGTGTAGTTGACGGCTGCATACCACTTCAGGCCACCGGAATGTTCCGCAACCATGTGGAAGGGGGCGTTTGGCGAATGCCCATACGTAAGCAGGCCGGTTTTCTCCGTCAAGGTCTGGTTGATTACGCTGGCGTTATTGCCGTCAGCATCAACAAAGCCACGTGAGTACACATGGTCATGACCGGCCAGAACCATATCGACATCAAGCTCTGTAAGAACAGGATTCATCGCGATACGATAGGCGACCATGTCCCCGTCGTCAATGTGGCTTGCGCCGGTATAGAGTGCTTTATGAAGACCCACGATGGTCCACATGCCTTTGGCTTTTGCATCCGTTACTTCTTCACGAAGGAAGCGAAGCATCAGTTGGAAATTCGCATTTTCTGCCAGATTGCTGGTGTTGTAACTTGCATTGTTGAGCACGATAAAGCGGACTGGCCCAAAATCGACCGAGTACACCCCTGACAAGAATTCCCCTTGGCCTAGCTCATCCGGGACATTGATATGGCCTTTGAAGTCGGCTACATCATGGTTTCCTTGGGTGGAGAGAATGGTGTTTTTCAGCATGAAATTCTGTGCTGCATTGGGGAACATTCCGCCTTGATGGAAGAATTCTTGCCATTGGTCTTCGTTTGAAGAACGATCGGTGTGGTCACCTGCAATGTAGAGGAAATCCAGAGGTGTGCGCTGATTGACCCCAATCAACTGGTTGAAGACGGCGCCTGCGGCTTTGGCATTCGTCGCATTCGAAACTTGCGGGTCTGCAATGTAACCGAAACGGATGGTACCTGCACTTTCTGATGTGGTTGTAAAGGAGCCTTCGACCCGATTCGCATCATTACTTAAGGTGTAGGTGTACGTAGTCGAGGGAGTTAGGCCCATCAGTTCAGCGGTGTAGGTGTAGACGGTTCCATTACTTGTGCCGCTCACGGTGTTTTCATAGACGGTCGTACCAGAAGGATTCTTGACTACTACTTTTGTCTCTGTGTTTTTGACGGTCACCCAAGCAAGGTTCTGGCTCGTTGAGGCCTCTGCACCTACATGAGCGTTTACTTGCTTGATGATACGATTGGGGTCTTCCGTTGGAGCTTGTTCGCCACTAGCGGAAAAATCAAATGCAAAGTCGACTTTATAAGGAATCGTTAGACTTGCCGGATGAGGTGTACCCTTGGGGCCTCCGTCGCCAAATGTGTACGCTTGATCTTTCTGATACGTTTCCTCGGTGGTCGTATGGCTAATGGCTGCCGGAATGGTCTGATCCGTAATGAAGTACTTTACGACACTTGTCGGTTCATAAATACTGCCATCTACGGTTGCCTGAATGTTTTTGACTTTCGGGTCATTATGATTTCTGGTCTCTGGTGCAACGGTTTCATCATAATAGGTCTTCGTTGCACTGCTACCGCAAATGAAGGTGATGCGGTTCACCCCTTCTTGCAGAAGTTCGAGGGGAATGTCTAGGGTCAATGGTTGTGCACGATCGATGTACGTGAAAAATACACCGTTGACAAAGATTGCGTTCATGTAAGCCGGTTGAAGAGCTTGCGTCTCAAAGTAAAGTTGGACATTTTGCGCTTGCAAAGGAATGCGTTCAACAGGTTCTTCTACGGCTGTGCTTGGTTCGGTAGTAGGGTTTTCAGAGGCGGTGGGTTCTGTTGTTATTTCTGTTGGTGTCGTTTCATTTGTATTTGTTTCAGATGTGCCGCTGGTCTCTGACGATGACTCGACGGTTTCATTCGAATGGTCGCTTGAGCCATTGGAATTCGTGTTTTCTGTCTCTACCTGACTTGTGGTTTCATTGGCGACAGTTCCGATAATTGACGGATCACTTGTCTCCTCGGTTCCTTGTGCGATGGTTTCCATTTCTGTGAAATGCTTTGCGTCGATTCGGCTCTTTGCTTGCACGATGGGCGTGCTTAGTGAGCCAAATATCGGCAACGTCATCGCTGTAGCAAGCAAGATTGCTACAAGTTTCGTGTTACGATGCTTACTCATGACCTGTTCCCTCTTCCCTCGATAATACTAGCCAAACTTTTACGAAAGCCGGCACAATAAAGGAGTATAAGAGGGGTGTGTAAAATTAAGTATCAGCCAAGCTTAAAATTCTGTAAAACAATATATCCCATATGGCAAGCAGCGATAGAGGTGGGGGCAGGCGGCTTTGGCCAAATGAAGCAAGACCTAGTGGAAGTCCATGGAAGCGGGCACCTTGCCCTCGTTGAAGTAAATGATGTCGCCCGCCGGATAATGCCAAACGGATTGGATGATCTGGGGAAGGTGGAGGCCGTCGACTTCGTGGTAGTCGCTGTAAAGCTCGGACCAGTCAACCTGGGTTTCGTGGCCGTTCATGTCGGTGGCGGTGCGGTCCGAAGTCCGGAAGCCTAGCAAGTCGCCATTCTCCGCAAAAGTGAACACGCCGGAAGCCCGGTGGCCGTTCCACGTAATGGAGGCGGCGGCGTGATTCTGGTCGATGGCTTCCCAAGCGATGAAATCTTGCAGGGCAGCGCCGGGAACGAGGAGGCACTCCGCGAGCCAGGTGACGAGGCCGGCTTTCGTCATGTTTTCGCCTTTTTGGTTGAAGAGGGGGATGATTTTGGCCAAAACCCCCTTCATGCTACCTACCTCGCCGGTAAATGCGTCGAAGCCTTCGAAGGGAATCCCAAAGAGCGACGCAGTGATAAGGGCATAACGCTCCGGGCGGTTCGCAAGGTTCAGCTGGACGTAATCGACCTTGATCGTGCGCTCCGGGCCCATCACGAAATCAGCATTGTGAAGGCTAGCGCTCATGCCAAGGGTCTTTGTCCTGTTAAGGCTGGGGCTGAAGCTGAGGTTGAGGCTGGGATTGAGGCTAAGGAAGCCACTCTGGCGAAGGTAGCGTTGGACGGGTTCGGGGAGGTTTGCGATTTTGGTTTCTGGGCTTGTCTCGGAACTTGTCTCGGGGGAGGCTGTAGATTCTTGCGTTGCTTTTGCCGCCGTGAGCCTCTCCTCTTCGGCGAGCCTCTCCTCTGTCACCTTCTTGTACTTTGCGCGCACCGGTGAATACGGCACACGGAAGAAAATCAACATTCCGATAAGCACAATAGCAAGCACGGTCAGGATAATCCAGAGCATAGAGAGTCCTTTCTGCCAGAACTGGCGACTCTTCAGTTGATACGCTTGGTCTGTATCTATGATACCATTTGGGAAGTCTTAGGTGACCCCTTGAGTCACTCCGATATGCAGCTGCGTTACGCAGCCATCCCCTCACGTGGAGGACACTATGGAAGAGAACAGAGAAGTAAATCAAGAGATCGTTGACTTACGCGGGATCGTTCTGTCGAGCGATATTCCAGCTACGGTAACGGATCCGATCGCCATTCTCAATCATTGGATGGACATGCCTGAAATACCCATGCATGGTCCCGAGCACCATACACTGGATGGGGCGGCTTTGTTGCTTGCATTGGATCACTGGTTTGCCTTACACCCTGAACGGGCTTCCGACTTGCAGGCTCTCCGCCAGAAACGTGCAGGCAAAATTAATGAACGCTTCTCAGCTGAAGAAACAGAAGATCCCTATCAGGTTGATGTAGCTATGGATCTTCCAACGGCCATCGACTGGCTAATCAATCGAGCTGGGGAATATCCAGGTGGGGCGTGCGGTTCTGTTGGGGTATGTGGCGCAGTAATCAGTTGCGGGGCAGCGTTTAGCATCTTCAGCGTCAACACACCATACAGCGAAGAAAGCTGGAGCCAAAATGCTGAACTCACAAGCCGAATCATTGGAAAGCTAGCCACTACGTCAGGGCCCAGATGCTGCAAACGCAATGCCTATTTCGCACTGGAAACGACGGTCAACTTTCTCAAGGAGAAATACAAAATTGACCTCCAAACGACACCTGAGATCAAGTGTCATTATTTTGATAAGAATGAGGAATGCTTGTATGCGGAGTGCCCATTCTTTTAGGCCTTTCTGCAATTCCTTTAGGCCATTCTGCAATTCCCCTCTTTTCGAAGTGAAGTCATTGCGACTGATCGGCTGATTCCATCAAGTCTTCAGTCACTCGGTATGCTTAAAATGAGACCAATGAGCAGAATCAACGGTGAGAGGAGTACGACGAGGATCGCAAGGAGGATCTTGCCGACTTTCGGGAGCATTGTTGCAAAATTCCGATCCGAAGTCCGAGGCGTTTGCGACCGGCCATCCGTAGCGTGGCGGTTCGCTTCATACGTTGTGCGTGACATAAGTAGACCCCTTTCCGTTCCCGCCATGCAGGAACTATTTCTTCTAGATCCAGTGTATAACAGAACCGCCCAGGCAAGTGTCCATTATATGGGACGAATGGGACAAGGATGTGGAAAGTGTTCTTCGCTTAATAGATGAAGTATCAAGTTGAATACACCATCTCATAAGTCATGTTGATTTTCGATTAAATCCGGAATCGAGAGGGGGAATCAATCAACACCACCCAGGATGTCGTGTTGATTTTTGATTAAATCTGGAATCGAAAGGCGAAAACGCTAAACAACATCCAGGATGTCGTGTTGATTTTCGATTAAATCCGGAATCGAGAGGGGTAATCAATAAACACCACCCAGGATGTCATGTTGATTTTCGATTAAATCCGGGATCGGGAGGCATAAACTATAAACACCACCCAGGATGTCGTGTTGATTTTCGATTAAATCCAGGATCGAGAGGGGTAATCAATAAACACCACCCAGGAAATCTTGTTGATTTTCGATTAAATCCGGGATCGGGAGGTGTAAACTATAAACACCACCCAGGATGTCGTGTTTGTTTTCGATTAAATCCGAGATCGAAAGGCGCAAACGCTAAACACCACCCACAATATCTTGTTGATTTTTGCTTAAATCTGGAATCAGGAAACGCCAAGCTGAGTATTGGGCAGAAATCGTATTACTCGCAGCTCTAGTCACAACCCTTCCCTAACAAACATCGCTAACAACACTAGCCCAACCCAAACTCATCGGTCCGAGCCCCACACAAACCATTCAACCAACAAACAACCACTCAACCAACAAACACCCCCAACCTACTCTGCAGACTTCAAAGACTCTGCCATATCAATATGCCGAACCTTTCTGCTGAGTAACATACTCACAACTAGGGTAATCACGATCGTCAGGGCAAAAGCCAACAGGTAACTAGGACTGAAAATCTGCGCCTTGAAAGAAATCGCTTCGACATTGATCTTGCTCATAACAAACGTATGGAGGCCTTTACCCAGAAGCAAGCCAACTAAAGCACCAACCACCGTCAATACAATATTCTCACGGAAAATATAGAGATAAGACTCCGCATCGTAGAAGCCCAAGACCTTGATAGTAGCCAGCTCGCGGTTTCTTTCGGTAATGTTAATATTGCTGATGTTGTAAACCACAACGAAGGCCAAAGACAATGCCAACGCAATAATCAACCAAATAATGGAATTTAACCCTTGCATCATTCGGTCAACGGAGTTGCGAATCTCGCCTAACATCACAATCCGCGAAATCGAATCATCAGAGGCTAGACGTGCAAACGCAGTCTGTTCGTCGCCCTCGGCAAGAACAGTATAAGCATTCTTGTACTCGGGCTCCTCCCCATACGAATCAGCATAAGTCTCTCCAGTGATAAAAATATAATTACTAATGTAATTTTCAAAAATACCGGACACACGGAGCGAGATATAATCCTCCTCGCTCTCCGACCCACTCTTCAAGAAACGGATCGTGTCCCCCACTTCAAGGCCCAACTCACTAGCCATCTTATTACTAATGACGGCCTCGCCAGCACCGGGATAAGGAAGCACCCCCTGCCGAGTCTCAGATCCAGAAGCCGAACCACCTGTCCCAGACCCGCCAGACCCAACCGAAGACCCCGAAGACCCCGAAGACCCAACCGAAGTCCCGCCAGACCCAACAGTCCCAGACCCAACAGTCCCAGACCCAACAGTCCCAGACCCACCAGACCCAGCCGTCCCCAGCGTCGCCCCTTCCTCATACAAACCAATCACTTCACTGATCTGCGGATCATCTGTCGCAACTAAGCTTGCACTAAACGACGACTTAATCGTCGAAGCCTCGGCCTCTTTTGTCAGCAAAACATCCACGTTATCCGTGGCCACAAAAACCGCACGCGACAAGACATCAGAATACGACTCACGGAACGTCGCCTGCTCCTCAAGGCTCATTGGAGAAGAAAAATACAACTCATAATCATACGCCATGATCGTATCAAACTGGTCATTCGCCACATTGCGAATCGAATCATTAATCCCAAAAGCCGTCAGCAAAAGCGCCGTACAACCCGCCACACCAATCACAGTCATCAGCAAGCGCTTCTTATAGCGGAACATATTGCGCACCGAAACCTTGCGTAAGAACCCAAAGCGCTTCCAAATAAACGGAATACGCTCCAAGAGAACGCGCTTACCCGGTTTCGGCGCCTTTGGCCGAATGAGCTCAGCCGGACTCTGCCTAAGCTCCCTAATGCAGGAGAGGTAGGTGACCCCCACCGAACTCACGAGCGCCGCCAGGAGCGAGGTCCACGCCAGTCGCAGGTCGAAGATGAACTCAATCGGTGCGAAATCGTAGAGCATGCCATAGGCTTCCCAAATCGCCATGGGGAAGAATTTCGTGCCGAGGAAGTAGCCCA
>CAZCLL010000040.1:0-7057 GCA_964499555.1 uncultured Fastidiosipila sp. | reverse complement strand
CACCGAGCCAATCAAGGCCGCGCTCCCCGAATAGCCCATGTATTTCCACAAAACTGAGCCGTCGCTGTAGCCGATGGCTTTGAGGGTGCCGATTTGTGTGCGTTGTTCTTCAATCATGCGGCTCATCGTCGTCGAGCAAATCAGCGCGGCCACCAGGAAAAAGAACACCGGCAAGACCTGTGCGATACTTTCCACGATCGACGAGTCATTGTCGAAGTTTGCGTAGCCACTGTTGTAGCTGCGATCCAACACATAGATCGTCGGCTCCTCGATTGCAGCGATGTCTTCTCGGCCCTTGGCGAGGTCAGAGGCCGCCTCAGCGAGCTTGTCTTCCGCCTCCGCAAAGCCTTCCTCGGCCTCCACCTTGTTCTCCTCGTAGGTCGCCAAGCCCTCCTCGTACTCCCGCCAGCCGTCCGCTAAGGAGGCGCGCCCCTCGGCAAGCGTGGTGGCCGACTCGTCCAAGGTCGCCCTCGCTGCGTCCAACTCTGCCTTCCCGGCTGCCAGATCCGCCTCCGCAGCCGCCAACTTGCGTTCTGCTTCAGCCCGCCCCGCCACGAGTTCCCGTCGGCTCGCCGCCAACTGGCTCTGCGTCGCTTTGAGCTCATCCCCGCCTCTTTCTCCTGCTCAAAAGTTTCCCTTTGGGCAAGGAGTGCGGCTTTGCCTTCCTCGTACTGCGCCTCGGCTGCAGCGAGAACCGCCTCCTGCTCAGCAAGTGCTTCCAGATCCGCATCCGGCAGAAGCTTCAAGGCCTCTAGCTGCTCACGCGAAGCCGCAAGCGTCTGTCCTTGGGCTTCCAACTCGGCTTCGCCTGCCTGCAAGGCCTCTTCAGCGGCAGCAAACTTCGCTTCCGCTTCCGCCTTCGCAGCCGCAAGCTGTTCTTTACCGGCCTCAAGTTGCGGCAGCGAAGCCTTCAAGTCCTCATATTGCTCCAAGACGCCACTGTCTTCAATCGCGCGCAAGCCAGCAGCAACCTGGGCTTCCCCATCCGCAAGCTTCCGCTCCGAAGCATCAAGCTGGGCAAGCGTGTCGGCCTTCGAAGCTTCAAACGTCGCCAAACCTTTCTCATAATCCGCCAAGCCCTTCTGATACTCAGCTTCACCATCAGCCAGCTTGGCCTCACCATCCCGAAGCTCTTGCTCATTCTCTTCAAGCGTTTTCTTCGCATCCTCAAGCTCCAAACGAGCATCCTCTAACTTAGCAAGAGCATCCGCCTTCTCGGTCTCATACTCAGCCAAGGCCTCGTCATAATCCGCCTGACCTTTGGCCAGCTCCTCTTCGGCCTCATCGACAATCGACTGATAACGAAGGTCAGCCCTCTCCTGAAGCGCATCTTCCACGAGCCCTTCCGTCTGATCAATCTGCTCACGATAGGCATCGGTATAGATCGCCCCAGCTGGATTCACGTCCAGATAAATTTCCGTGAAATAATCCGCATCGAAGCCATCTAAGGGCATATACGCAAACGCATTCACTACACCGTCCCCAATCAAGGTCGTCCCGCGGTCAATATTGATGTAGTTCACGGAATTCGCCAGCCCCACAATCGTGTACGCATCATAGGCCAGAAGATCCAAAGTCTCCTCGTCATTATCCGCAGCCACAAGAAGGCGCTTCCCCAGATCCTTCTCCGAGAAAAGCTTCGCATCCACGACCACTTCATCCGCCGCCTGTGGCATCCGCCCGGCCTGCAAATCCACCTGATTCACCTTGTCCGTAAGGGAAAACGCCTTAATCACCAACTCCGACGAAGACCCATTCGACGCCCCGTTCTGGCTGCCCCCCTCAGACACAAAATTTTCAGCTATGCTGGCCAAAGCCCCCGAAGCGCCATCTCCCTCGCCAGTACCTTCGACGTTATCCGAGGCGTTAACCAAGCCAGTATCCGAGCCGTTCCCCCCAGCGCTCACCTTCACTAGGACATCCGCTGAGATCGCCCCTTCCGCCGCCTCCACCTCAGGCAAACCGGCAAAATATGTCACATCCTCATCTACCAAGCCAAGCGTCGAAATCAACTGAAAATCATGCAGCTTATACGTGGTCACATAGCTATTCAAGGTCGTGGTCATCGCATCTTTCGTAATCCGAAGTCCCGCAAAAAAGCCCACGCCTAAAGTAATAATGACAATAATCGCAAGATATCGCTCAAACGACTTCTTGATTTCACGACGGTTATTCTTCCGCCAAGCCGACCCCTTCTTCATCACCACTCAATCTCCGAAATCGGCGTCGCCCGTTCATTTTTCTCAACCGAAACAATCTCCCCACTCCGAATCCGAATCACCCGATCCGCCATCGGTACCAGCGCCTGATTGTGCGTGACAATAATGACCGTCATGTCGTTCAAGCGGCTCTGGTCTTGCAAGAGCTGCAGGATCTGCTTCCCCGTCTGATAGTCCAACGCCCCCGTCGGTTCATCGCAGAGTAAGAGTTTCGGTTTTTTGGCCAAAGCCCTCGCAATCGACACCCGCTGCTGTTCTCCACCGGAGAGCTGAGCCGGGAAATTCTGACAACGATCCTCAAGCCCCACTTCCGCCAAAATCTCCTCCGGCGGAATCGGTTGCGCAATCATCTGTGTCACAATTTCCACATTTTCCAAAGCCGTCAAATTCGGCATCAAATTATAAAACTGAAAAACAAAGCCAATATCTTCCCGCCGAAACGCCGTCAACTGGCGCTTGTTATACTGCGAAATCTCCCGATCCCCAACAAAGAAATGACCCGAACTCAAACTGTCCATGCCACCCAAAATATTCAGCAGCGTAGTCTTCCCTGCACCGGATTGCCCAACGATGACACAAATCTCGCCTTTCTCAATCTCAAAACTGGCATCCTTCAGCGCCTTAATGCTCAGATCACCCGTCTGATATTCCTTACTCACATGTTCCAGTCTGACAAACGCATCCAAAGCAGCCATCCCTCATTTCCGATCATTTTAATCTGTTAAAGTCTAGCAGATTCCAATTTCAATTAGTCCGACGAAACACGGGAATCCTGTTAGAAATGTCTCAAATTTTTATGAACAAGTGTCCTAGGCAACACGCTTCACACCAACACCTCCAGATACTGTTTCATAGCGGTCTTCACGCGCAGCGCCTCGGCGTATCGCATGAGCTTCGGAATATCTCGATCCTTCCTCGATAGATACGTTTTTACAACCTCAATAGCAGGCTCAAGACCAAGTTTTTTTCGATAGAGAACAATATCACAAACAGTCTTCTCCATATCATAGATGAGATACGTATTCCCTGCCTCACGAATGCGCTCTATCCCAAGAGAATAACGTGGACCGCTAAATAGGTAATACCTCACCCTCGGCCAATCAGGGGAATCAGGAATTCGACTCTTGCGAGGGATCGCCACCTCCACAGCCAGTGGCCGATGTGTACTCAACTCATAATGCACAGCCGCACTCAGCAGGCAGACAACACCCGATTCAATCACAGCAGGAACCGCATAAAAATCATTGAAATCACCTTCGTACTCCAGGTTCTCATAATATCGTCTATTGACCCGCTTCAGTCTGTTCTCATGTACCATCTGGTTGACCCGATATTGGGAGTACCCCATCTCTTTCAGATCCACAAGTGAAATAAACTGTCGATCCTTCATTCCAGTCTGCATCAATCTCACCTCCCAATATCATTTTATTAAATGTATGCACTTTTGTCAATTTGCTTGCATTCAACGAAATTCACCCTCAAGTATCTTCAGGTCAAAGCCGCAGTCACCCCCTCTATACCACTCCAGTTACTTCCGAAGACATGAACTTTCCTATGATTACTAAGCAGCAAGCAAGAAAATATTATATAATATGATAAATGGACAAAACTCGGAGATATCCAAGCTGGCGCCGGGTTTTGAGATGTAACAGGTGGCCAAGCCGTCCCATTTCTGCAATTTTTCCCAAAATAACCCTTATGGCAGCAATTATGCGCGAAAGAGAATATGTTGAACTCGGATATCGCTGAGTTTTGTCCACCGTAACTTATTATGTACCTTTTTAACACAGACCCGTATATGCCCACGTCCCATCTTGCCTTGTTTTTCAAGTAAAGCTATGGCCAGTGAACCTCTCAGAATTCAAAAAACGTTCATCTAGTAAGAGAACACGAACCTAAAGCTTTATTTTCAGCAGACAATACCCTATGCTCCACACCAGCCACTTTCGTCGTATAATGGAGCAAGTCACTACGCAAAGTGATAGTAAATAAACAACAGAAAGCACCCCAAAACGCCCAAACCCTAAACACCAAAACGCCCAAGCACCAAAACCCACAGGAGCCCCGCCAATGAAATACGAACCCAAAATCGAAAAAGAAATGATGTGCCCCATCGAGTATGGCCTAGACAAATTTGGCGGACGCTGGAAATCGCGCATCCTCTGTGTCTTATCCTCAAGTGACGTCCTGCGTTACGGTGAGATCCGAAAAGAGCTGAGCAACATCAGCGATACGGTTTTGGCCGCCATGTTGAAAGAACTCATCGACGCAGAACTGGTCAGCCGGAAACAATATGAGCAAATCCCGCCCAAAGTCGAGTATGCCCTAACCGACAAAGGACGTTCGGTACTCCCCATCCTCCAGAGCATCTGCCAATGGTCCAGAGAAAATTCCGCAGAAGCACTGGACACCAAACTCCCCTCTTGCCAGAGCTGCCCTCAGCTCTACTAATAAATTTATGAGTGACTCATAAATTTCCTAATATATTTACTTTCTTAAGTGTTCTCCCCTACACTAGACCTATGGCACGAGCCAAAAAACACTGGAGGACATGAAAAATGAATGTAAAAGCCTACCTAGAAATCACCATGGTCATCGACAACGCCAAACGTGGCGATGCAGCAAAAGTCTACACAGATTACAGAGGCCCCTTCCTCGACCAGATCGAAGGCGCACTCACAAAGGATCTCCTGATCCGCGAAGAAGACGTCCAAGTGCTTCACGGCTTCGATAGCGTAGCGCACGCCCAAGCCTACCTCACAAGCGAAATGTTCCAGAACGATGTCTTCGTCGGCTTGCAGCCCCTGTGGAGTGCCGATCCGGACGTAAAGATCTACGAAGTCGCGTAAAGGCTAGTCGCTCCATCAACGACCCTGAAGCACAAATACATCCGCATAGTGCAGAAGCCCGAGATGTCAATCACCTCGGGCTTCTCTTTTCTTCGTTATCTGGCCCTTAGGAGCTGCTAGCAAGGGTCAGGTCTAGGGGTACAAATTAGTTCTCTTCCTCGCGTCTCTTCTGTGAGCGGCGCACCTGCAAGTAAATCAGGCTGGCTGCTCCTGCAAGTAGGCCAAAGCCGAGCAGAGGAAGCATCGAGCTCTCTTCACCGGTTCCAGGCACTTTCGGTTTATCCGGAGTCGGTGTCGGAGTCGGTGTCGGATCCGGTTTCTCTTCCGTATCCGGTGTCTGTCCAGGAACTCTGGTGAATCCGAAGTCCAAGGTCGGATCATGGTCACCATCATTCGGTAAACCAACGGAATCCGCATAATCTTTATCCGAGTCGCCAGAGCGATCACCAACGTTACTCGTTGTCGATTCATAGCCATTCGGTGTCTTCACCCGTACACGATAGTAACCGTCTTCCGATGTAACCGGCAGGTCTTTGAACTCATACCAACCATTCTCATCGGTCGTAGTTGGCCCTACAGGATTGCCGTAGATATCGGTAACCGGATTGCCATCCTGATCTTCGATCGTCAGCTCTACGCCTTCCAGAGGCCTGTCTGTTTCGTCCTGACGTCCATCACCGTTCACGTCTTCCCAGACATAATCGCCAACGGAAACCTTAGGAATCACGAAACCGAAATCCAAGGTCAAGTCTTCATCCAGATGCTCAGGCAGAGCCGTCGAGTTGGCATAACCCTTCGCTGCGTCAGAGTCACCCTCACGGTCGCCTACGTTATCAGTCGTAGGAATGTAGCCCGCAGGAGCCACAACCTTTACTGTGTAGTAGTCATCCTCGCCCGTGACTGGCAGGTAGGTAAATTCATACCAACCGTTTTCATCCGTCACAGTCGAAGGAACCACGTTTCCAAATACATCCGTCACCGGCTCGCCATCCTGATCCACCAGAATCAGTTCAACGCCTTCCAGCGGAATGTCTGTCTCATCTTGCAAACCATCACGGTTCACATCAAACCAGACATAATCACCGACGGTAACGTAAGGTCTTACGAAACCGAAGTCCAAGGTCAGGTCTTCATCCAGATGCTCAGGCAGAGCCGTCGAGTTGGCATAGCCTTTCGCTGCGTCCGAGTCGCCCTCACGGTCGCCCACGTTATCAGTCGTTGGGATGTAACCCGCAGGAGCCACAACCTTCACAGTGTAGTAGCCATCGTCACCAGTGACTGGTAGGTAGGTAAATTCATACCAACCATCTTCATCAGTGAAAGTCGAGGGAACCACATTTCCCAATACATCCGTCACTGGCTCGCCATCTTGATCCACCAGAATCAGTTCGACGCCTTCCAACGGAATATCGGTCTCATCTTGACGGCCGTCGCGGTTTACATCTTCCCAGACGTAGTCGCCAACCGTAACGTAAGGTCTTACGAAACCGAAGTCCAAGGTCGGATCATGGTCACCATCATTCGGCAAAGCAACAGAATCTGCATAGTCTGTCGAAGAGTCAACGCTTCTGTCGTCACCAACATTCGGTGTGGTCGGCATATAGCCATCTGGTGTCACAACTTTCACGCGATAGAAACCATCTTCCGATGTGATCGGCAGGTTAACAAACTCATACCAACCATTCTCATCAGTCGTCGTCGGGCCAACAGGATTGCCGAAGATATCAAGGACAGGGTTGCCATCCTGGTCTTCAATGGTCAGGATCACGCCTTCCAGCGGAATATCCGTTTCATCTTGCAGGCCATCACGATTGACATCTTCCCAGACATAGTCTCCAACAGAAACCTTAGGAATCACGAAACCGAAGTCCAAGGTCAGATCTTCATCCAGATGTTCAGGCAAGGCCGACGAGTTGGCATAGCCCTTCTCTGCATCCGAGTCGCCCTCACGGTCGCCCACGTTATCAGTCGTTGGGATGTAACCCGCAG
>CAZCLL010000039.1:6708-17869 GCA_964499555.1 uncultured Fastidiosipila sp. | reverse complement strand
CAGGAGGTCGCAAGTTCAAGTCTTGTCACTCCGACCATGATAAAGTCTGTAATCGATCAGGTTGCAGGCTTTTTTCTTTTTCTTTTTTCTCTTTCTTCCAAACAGAAATCGCCTCGATCATGATGTTAACAACTTACCTCTCAGCCCACACAAGAGCATATCTATCTGCCAGCAAGCATCAAATCAAGTAAAATCAAACCATGATGAAGAGAAGAGATAAAGCTATGAATAGATATCTAGGCGAGCGCACGAAACAGAAAGAGCTCTATGAGCAACCCAAAAACCAAGAGCTCTACGAGCAAGCCAAAAACCAAGACCACCACGAACAACTCAAAAACCAAACCCAAAACCAACACGATCAACCAGAAACCCTAAACCCAACCGACACCCCAGACCGATCAGATACAGGAGTCAGGGAACGCATCAATGGGTGGTCAGAAAAAGCAGACGACCTCATCCAAAACAGTCGTTTCCATTCGTGGCCAGATCGCATCAAACGCTTTTCCAAACTAGATTTAGGCAAGTCCGCTGCGGCATCTTGCTTCTATATTTTGTTCTCCGTTTTCCCGCTGATCATCTTAGCTGTGAACATCATAAACCTCATGGCGCCGAATCTGGTCCTTCAAATTGAGGAGAATTCGTCCTTCATACAGGCTTTTATTCCGGAACAGATTTGGTATTTTCTTCTGGACTTCATTGAGAGCGCCAGCCGAAGCAGTGCCCACATCGCAACCCTGTCTGCTGCCGTAATCGGTTTAATATGGGCAGCTTCGAAGGGCGTCGGAGCCATTATTGGCTCGCTTCATTCCATTTACAATTCTGAGCGCCGCGCCAGCTTCTTTCTTGACAGACTCTTTGGCATCTTGGCTATCTTAGTGATAGCGGTCTTGTTGCTGGCGATTTTGCTTTTCCTCAGCTTTAGTAGGCCCATTCTGAACTGGATCGAACCGCTCATTGCTTTGCCGGAGATTTTGGCCAAAGACATCTTCAGCATAGCGACCAGCCTCATTGCGACTGGTGCCTTGACCCTTGTTTTCGTAATTATTTACCAAGTCTTGAGCCGGAATCGCAGCCTGTTCCGCTTCACCTTACTTTGCGGATTTCTGGCTGCGGTTGGCTGGCTCATCATCTCCTCTGCCCTGTCGATTTTCTTCGAGTACAGAGCGGAATATTACAGCATGTATGGCAATGTTACCGGAATCATCTTTTTGATGCTATGGCTCTTTATGGCCAACTACATTTTGATGGCGGGCGCTTTTGCCCACACAGAATTCATGCGCAAGTACCCCAAGCCACTCAAAATCAAGTAGCGAGCGGATACCCCAAGCCACTCAAAATCAAGTGATGAGCAAACAACACGCAAAGTAGCGAGCGGATATCCAAATCCACTTAATACGAACAAACAGACAAATTCTCGAAGCGCACAAACTGAAAGGGAAACGGCGTCTTCGTCCCAGCCACATACGTCTCCGAGCGCGCGGTTTCGACCCAATTCGGGTTCTCAGTCAAATCCGGGAAATACACGTCAGCTGGCCATTCGTGGTCGGCCATGGTGACTTCGGCAGCGCGGCAGTAGGGTAGCAATTGCTCATAGACCGAAGTCCCCCCAATGACAAACACCTTCTTGCCGGAGGACTCGGTAGCGGCGGCTTTGGCCAAAACCGCCTCCAGCGAATGAAATACCTCCACGCCTTCCGAGCGAAAGTCTGGGTTTCTGGTCAAGAGCCAGTTCTCGCGGCCGGGCAGGGGGCGGCCACCGGGGAAGGTCGCAAGGGTTTTCCGGCCGAAAATGACCACGGAATCAGCGGTGAGCTCGCGAAAACGAGCCAAATCCTGCTTGATTCGCACGATCTGGTCGCCTTGGTAGCCGATTGCCCAATTCCGATCCACAAGTACAATAAGTTCCATAGTCACCCCTCACTTCCGCAACCACTAGACGCCACAACCCGCACTGCCAAGCACGCCCCCCCAAAAAACCGCACTGCCAAGCACAAAACCTGCAAGAAAACTCACACCGCTACCGGAATGCCCTTGACGGTTTTCCCGTGCTGGTAGTTCTGCAACGCAAACGAATCCACCGTAAAGTCATAGAAATTCGTGATGTCCGGATCGATCTGAAGCAACGGTGCCGGATACGTCTCGCGCGTCATCAGCTCTTCGACGATCGGGATATGGCGGTCATAAATGTGCGCATCGCTGATCACATGGACGAGCTCGCCGGCTACTAGCCCCGACACCTGCGCAAACATATGCACGAGGACAGCATACTGGGTGACATTCCACCCGTTCGCCACGAGCATGTCCTGCGAGCGCTGGTTCAGGATCGCGTTCAACTTGTTCCCGGTCACATTGAAAGTCATCGAATAGGCACACGGGTACAGATTCATCTCATGCAGATCAGCAAAAGTATAGAGAGACGTCATAATGCGGCGGCTGTAGGGATTGTTTTTGAGGTCAAAAAGCACCCGATCCACCTGGTCGAAAAGCCCTTCCTTATACTGGTGCTTCACCCCCAGCTGATAGCCATAAGCCTTGCCGATCGAGCCCGTTTCGTCCGCCCAAGCATCCCAAATCTTGCTGTTCAGGTCATTCACATTGCTCGATTTCTTCGACCAAATCCACAGAAGCTCATCCACCGCCGCCCGAAAATTAATCGTCCGCACCGTCTGGATCGGAAACTCCACCGCCAAATCGTAGCGGTTCACCAGCCCAAACAGCTTCAGTGTGTAGGCTGGCGTCTGATCATCCGCCCAAACTGGCCGTACCTTCTGATCCTCCGAACTCCAGCCATGGGCAATAATCTCCCGGCAATTCGCAATAAACAGCTCATCGGCTCTACTCATGTTCAGCCCTCCCTCCACACACTCTCAATTGCCCCCTATAGTAGCACAAGACGATTCAGCCGACCGTGATGAGGGCTTTCACTTTCGCAAACTTCGCTTCTTTGATGCCGGGCACATTCATCAGGTCTTCCACGGTTGCAAAAGGTCCTTCTTCTTCGCGGTATTGTAGGATGGCCAAAGCCGTCGCCTCCCCCACCCCCGGTAATGTGAGAAGTTCTTCTTTCGTTGCTAGGTTGAGATTGACTTTCGCCTCCGTGGCCAAGGTTTCCTGAGGCGAAAGACTAGGAGACGTTTGGAGCACGGGAAGCTCGGCTCCTTCCGCCGCCCATTCGGCCTTACTGGGAATATGAAGGTGCATTTCCGGGGCGGCTCGCAAGGCCAGATTCACCGCTTCCTGGGCCGCAGCTACGGTAAAACCACCGGCTTTTGCAATCGCATCTGCCAAGTAATCGCCTTCCTCTAGCATCACTATCCCAGGCTTCACTACCTCCCCGGTCACATAACAGGGAAAGGTCAGGAGCGACGAAGTCACTGCTGGAGCGCTACCAGGCGTAGGCGCCGCCACACCAGCAGATTCACCTCCCAACTCTGCACCCAAATCCCCACCAGGGTCCCCCCTGGCATCCGCAGAGGTTTCACTCCCATCGCCGGTACCGGTAGTCTTCTCGCCCGCATCTTCCCCCTCCCGACTCCCGGGCGTAATCTCTAGCACCTCCTTCTTCGGGAAGAGCGAAAAGGACGCAGGAAGCATGTCTGTAGAAGACAAGATCAAGAAGCCTGCGCCTAAGACACAGAACACGGTAAAAACCAATGCCGCCAGCATCATCTTCGGATTTTTCAATTGCTTTTTGCTCATAAAAAAACTCCTGTCACACGAGGTAACAGAAGTCTACACGTTCGAAACCACTTGTGGAGCCCCTAAATTCCAAGAAAAAATCCCAAAATCCGACAAAGCCCCCACCAAGTGCAAACTTATCTTTTGAAGGCTAGCAAGCGACAAGCGAGCCTAAAAGTAAGCCCAAATCAAGCCTTGATCCCAGAATCCTTTTTCCAGAGCCGCTCCAAGCTATAAAATTCACGATCCTCCGCTAGGAAGACGTGAACCACGACATCAATATAATCGATCAGAACCCAGCGCCGGCTCGAAAACCCTTCCGTATGCACCGGCGACAGGTCAAACTCCTCTTTCACCTTGAGCTCCACTTCCGAAGCCAAAGCCTTCACCGCCGTACTCGAATTCGCCGAGCAGATCACGAAGACATCCGCCAAGCTGGTCTTCTCACTCACATCCAGCACTTCCACGTCCAGTGCCTTCTTGTCGTCAAGAATCGTCGCAATGCGATTGGCAAGTTGGGTAATTTCCTCTTTCGTTTTTCTCTCCATTTAGTCCTCATATTTCCATGAATTTTGCTCGATTGTAGCAGATTGGTTCACGAAGGAACAGTTTTCGGGTTACAAAGAGCCATCTAGCCTCTCCATGCGAGCTTCCCCAGCCTTCTTTCAGGCCAAAGCCTCTCCCAACTACGCCCCCAACTACGCCCCTCTCTGCGCAATCTTCCGTTTCAAATAGTTTCTCGCAGCCAACGTATCCTGGTGCACATTGCCGCCTCTGGCCTTGATCCCCGCAATACTAGCATCAATGGTCATCACGACGGCTTTGTCCAGATCCTCTTTTGCCATTTTCCGGATCGCCGGCAAGTCGGCAAATGGCCTAGCCGGCTCAATCTTGTCCGCCAAATAAATGCATTTCTCAAGTGGTGAAGGCACCGCCGACAACGAACTGTGGTGATAAATCGCATCCCGGATCGCTGGGTCATTGACTCCGAAATGGTCAATCACGAAGCTCGCAGCAACCGGCCCGTGAATGATCGGTTTGTTGGCCAAGGTCTCCTCATCAAGCCTCGCTAACACCTCAGGGAACTTACGGTAATCGAGCTCTTTGGCCGCATCATGTAAGATCCCCGCCACCGCTGCCTTCCAGACATCAATCTCTGGGAAACGCTCGGCAATGCGGATCGCCTCATACATCACATTCAAACTGTGGACTAAGCGATTCACGCTGACCAAATTCATGAGTTTCCGCTCATACGAACGCAAAATCCCAATTTGCTCATCGGAAAAACCGCTCAGTAAATCCGCCTCGTACAGCCGATTCGTCTGAATAAACGAGCGCACATCACGAGGCACCGGCACCGAATCCACTTTCCCGGCAGCGATCGCCTCGCGAATCTCCGTCGACGACAGCTCGTAAGGCTCCATCGCAAAGAAGTGAACCCTAGCCCCGTAAAGCTTCTCCAATCTGGAAACCTGCGCCTGAAGCTCCAGATCCGTCTCCCCAGGCCTTCTGGCAACCAGCAAGGTCACCTCAGCCAGAAGCGCCCGATACTCACGCCAGGTCTCAATTTGCATAAGGGAATCCGAGCCCATCACCAGATAGATTTCTTCATCCACATGGGCCACTTGGTCTCGAAAATAACGAACCGTATCAATCGTGAACGAACGCCCTACATGGCGGATCTCAAAATCGCTCACAACCACATCAGAAAAACCCGCCAAAGCAAGCTCCGCCATCCGGTACCGATACGTCGAAAAACTCACCTGGCGATTGCCCTTATGAGGCGGTGTTCCAGCCGGGATCACATACAACTTGTCAATGATCCCCGCCTTCAAAACACGCTTGACAATGCGGCGGTGCGCCTTGTGAAACGGATCAAACGTACCGCCGTAAATGGCAATTCCCATCCTCAGCTCCCGATATCCTTGCGGTAATGAACATGCTCAAACGAAATCGTTTCCGCCATCTCGTAGCAGTTCGCCAAACAAGTCTGTAAATCCTTATCGCGGCTCACCACAGCCAAAACACGGCCACCCGAGGTCACTTGCTGGTCGAAAGAATCCTCCACACCCGCCGTAAACACCAAGCGCATCGGCTTCCCCGCATGCTCCACTTCATCGGTGCTTCCCAAAGGCCAATTCTTCAGCCCGCGGATGGGCAAACCCTTCTCATAGGACTCCGGATAGCCGCCCGACGCCAAGATCACACAAGCCGCCGCCTGATTCTCCCATTCGAGCTCTAGGTCGCCCAAAGTCCCGTCAATGACCGCATCCATCACATCCAATAGATCCGTCTTCAAGAGCGGCAGGACCGCCTGCGTTTCTGGATCCCCGAAACGGGCATTATACTCAATCACCTTGGGTCCTTTAGCCGTCAGCATCAAGCCAAAATACAAAATCCCTTGGAAGTGGCTGTTAATCTCACGCATCCCCTTCAGGGTCGGCTCAATAATCTCTTTCGCCAGCTCTTTCCACTCCTCTTCCGAGAACACATGGGACGGGCAAATCGAACCCATGCCGCCGGTATTGAGCCCCTCATTGTTATCCAAGGCACGCTTATAATCGCGCGTCGGCGGCATCGCCCGCCAAGCCGTACCATCCGTGAACACCATGAGCGTCAACTCTTCGCCCTCAAGGTACTCCTCGATCAGAATTTTATTCCCGGAATCGCCGAAAATCTTGTTCACCATCAAGTCCTGAACCGCCAGCGCCGCCTCATCGTAGGTCCGGCAAATCCGCACCCCTTTTCCCAGCGCTAAGCCATCCGCCTTAATCACCAGCGGATATTTCGCCTGCGCCAAGTGCTGAAAGGCATCCTGCGAGTGATCAAACAAGAGGAAGTCCGCGGTCGGAATCGAGCGCCGGTGCATCAGAGACTTCGCAAACTCCTTACTCGCCTCAATCCTCGCCGCCGCCTTCGTCGGGCCAAACGTCCGGATCCCAATCGCCCGCAAACTATTCACGAGCCCCAGCGCCAGCGGATCATCGGGAGCGACGAACACCACATCAACAGGATTCTTCCTGGCAAACTTGCAGATCCCGTCAATATCGGTGGCCTCCAGAAGAACCCGCTCCGCCAGATTCTTCATACCACTGTTGCCGGGAGCACACCAAATCTTACCGACCCGAGGACTTTGCGCCAGCTTCCACACAATTGCCGCCTCTCTGCCCCCTCCGCCGATCACCATCACATTCTGTTTCCCAGATGCCATATGCTACTCCTTTCGCTCCTTGTTTCCGCCTTGGCCAAAGCCTAAGCCCACACATTCATTTCCTTTTTTTCAAGTATCGCTAACAGTCAACTTCCTTCTTAATGTTTAAAATGCCGCTGGCCAGTAAAGACCATGCAAATCCCGAGCTCATTGGCCGCCGCCACCGACTCGTCATCACGAACCGATCCACCTGGCTGCACAATCAGGCGAATGCCCTGTTCCGCCGCATAACGCACACAGTCGTCGAAGGGGAAGAATGCATCCGAAGCCAAAATCGCCCCCTGACTCTTCTCCCCGGCATTCCGACAAGCAATCTGGACTGAGGTAATGCGGTTCGGCTGCCCAGGCCCAATGCCCACGGTCTGGAAGCCTTGCGTTAAACAAATGCCATTGGACTTCACATGCTTCACCGCTTTCATGGCAAAAGCAATCTTTGCGAAGTCCCCTTCTTCCATTCCCTTTTCCGTCACCACATGGACATCTTCCATGGAGAAAAGCGTCGTATCCTGGTCCTGAACGAGAAGCCCCCCGTGAATCTGCTTGATCGCCTTCTTACCCGGAGCGTAGGCTTTGGCCGCATCCGGCAAGAGAAGAAGCCGTAAATTCTTCTTCTTCGCCAAGATCTTCGCCGCCTCGTCAGAAATCGACGGAGCCACGACGACCTCCAGGAAAACCTGCTTCATCTCGGTCGCCATCTCCGCCGTAATCTCGCGATTACAAGCAATGATCCCGCCGAAAATCGAAACGGTATCCGCTTCGTAAGCCAAACGCCACGCCTCTTCGATCGTCTCACCACTGGCAATCCCGCAAGGGTTCGCATGCTTCAAGGCAACCACGGTAGGCTCCGAAAACTCCTTGAGCATCTGAAGCGCCGCATCCGTATCCGCCAAATTGTTATAGCTCAGTTCCTTGCCTTGCGTCTGCGTCGCCTCACTCAAGCTATCAGCCACTGGCAGGGCATCGCGGTAAAAGACCGCCGACTGGTGCGGATTCTCGCCGTACCGAAGATCCTGCACCTTCTCAAAACTCAAGGTCAAAGGCGAATTCTCTTCGGCATAAAGCGCCTGCCATGTAGCCGCCTCGTCCTCTTGCCCTTGCTCAAGAGCCGCCTCGTAACGAGCCGTCTCCTTCGCCTGAATATCTGCCGTCAAGTACTGGGCAATCAAGGCATCATAGCTCGCCGTGTGACGGAAAACCTTCGCCGCCAAACGCTCCCGGGTAAATAATGAAGTCTGGCCCTCCGCCTGGAGCTCCGCGAGCACCCGCTCGTAATCTCTAGGATCCACGATCACGGTCACGGCCTGATGGTTCTTCGCAGCCGCCCGCAGCATCGTCGGGCCACCGATATCAATATTCTCAATCGCGAGTTCGCGCGTCACATCGTCCCGCAAAATCGTCTGCTTAAAGGGGTATAAATTCACGACCACCAGATCAATCGGCGAAATCTCCTGCTCCGCAAGAAACGCCATATCCTCTGCTTCCTCACGTCTGGCCAAAATCCCCGCATGCACCTTCGGATGTAAGGTCTTCACGCGTCCGCCTAGGCACTCCGGAAAGCCCGTCACTTGGCTGATATCCTCCACGGCCAGCCCATGTTCGCGGAGCAAACTCGCCGTCCCCCCCGTCGAAATCAGGCCATAACCCAGCTCCGCCAAGCCCTTCGCAAACGGCAGCAAACCTTCCTTATCAAACACACTCAGTAATGCTTTTTTCATCGTCTCCCCCATTCTCAAACGCTCTTTGCAAGTCGCGGAGCACCTCGGCATAAATCACCCACTCCGCCTCTTCCATCACCCGTTTCTGCAGCACCTCCGCCGTGTCCCCGGGTTCCACCTTGACCTTCTTCTGACAGAGAATACGCCCTCGGTCGTAGTCTCCGTCAATCACGTGCACCGTTGCACCGGTCCATTCTTCTTTATTGGCCAAAACCGCCTCATGCGGCTTAATCCCGTACATCCCTTCGCCCCCATGCAAGGGCAGTAAGGCTGGGTGAATATTCAAGATCCGTTCCGGCCAGCGCTTCAAGACCTCAGGGCCAATCTTCGCCAAATAGCCGGCCAGGATTACATAATCCGGTGCAAATGCTTCCAGCGTCAGGGCAAGCGCCCGATCGAAGTCCGCGGCATCAAGGTAATCTTTCCGTCTCACCACGCGGGTCGGAATCCCCGCCTGCTTTGCTCGCTCCAGCGCATACGCCGTTTTCAGCGAAGAAATCACTACACAAAAATCGATGCCGGGGAGCTTGCCTTGAGCCTTCTCATCAAGAAGCGCCTGAAGATTCGTCCCCCCTCCGGAAACCAGTACAGCGACCCTCACCACTCAATCCTTCCGACTAAGACGCTCTTGCAAGCGCTCATGTTTCTTCTCCACACTAGAAGCCATTTCTTTTCTGGCTTCCTGTAACTTCGTATACAGTGCAGAATCCCCAGTAGCCAAAATCTCTGCGGCCAAAATCCCCGCATTCCCGGCGCCATTAATCGCAACCGTCGCCACCGGAATCCCCGTCGGCATCTGCACCTCCGCCAAGAGCGCATCCACACCCTGTAGCGGCCCCGACGCAATCGGCACCCCGATCACGGGTAAGCAGGTGTACGCCGCCAGCACGCCCGGCAAATGAGCCGCCAGCCCTGCCGCCGCAATAATCACGCCGAAGCCCTTTTCCGCCGCTTCCGAGGCCAAAGCCGCCGCCCGGTAGGGTGTCCGGTGCGCCGAGCAAATCGCTCCTTCAAACGGAATCCCGTACTTCTCCAATTGCTCAAAACAAGGCTTCATCAGATCATAATCCGAATCCGAACCCATCACGACCAATACTTTCTTCATGCACCTGTCCCCTTTTCTATATTATAAGTTACCAGGCTCTTCCTTGCGAACAAATCCTCTAGAAAAAGCCCGCCAAAAGCGCCAGATCATTCACAAAATCACATAAGAAACACCTTAGTTTGCGTGCGGTGTTTGATTCAGTTCCGGATCCGAAAGGTAGGCATTGATGAAACCATCCAACATGCCATCCATAACCCCTTCCACATCCCCTTCTTCATAGTCCGTCCGGTGATCCTTCACCATCGTGTAGGGCTGGAAAACATAGGAGCGAATCTGGCTCCCCCAAGCGATCTCCATCTGGTTTCCCTTAAGGTCCTCAATCTTATCCATATGTTGCGCTCTGGCCAATGCAAAGAGCTTCGACTTCAGCATGTTCATCGCCGTTTCCTTATTCTGGACCTGCGAACGCTCATTCTGACAAGCCACCACAATCCCCGTCGGCAAATGCGTAAGCCTCACCGCCGACGAAGTCTTATTGACGTGCTGACCACCCTTACCGGAGGAACGATACGTATCCACGCGAAGATCTTCCGGCCGGATCGTAATCTCAATCGAATCATCCAATTCCGGAATCACTTCCACTGAGGCAAACGAGGTATGTCTTCTTCCTGAAGAATCAAACGGACTAATGCGCACCAAACGGTGAATCCCCATCTCCGAGCGCAAATAGCCATAGGCATTCGGGCCAGAAATCATAAACTCTGCCGACTTCACGCCAGCCTCTTCCCCATCCAGAATATCCGTCAAAGCAACCGTAAAATCATGCTGCTCCGCCCAACGGGTATACATCCTAAGAAGCATCCCATTCCAATCCATCGCCTCCGTGCCACCAGCACCGGCATGAAGCGTCATGATCGCATTCTTATCATCGTACTCACCGGTCAGAAGGGTCTCCAGACGCATCGCTTCAAAATCCTTGCCGAAGCTCTCCAGCTCCGTCCGGACTTCTTTTGCGGTGTCTTCATCATCCATCTCTTCGCCCAGCTCAATCAAGAGAAGCAAATCCTCATGCTTCTGCTGCAAGGCACGGAAACGGTCAATCTTATTTTGAATCCGTTTCATCTTGGTCTGGACTTGCTGGGCCCTCTGGATATCCGTCCAGAAATCCGGCTCTTGCGCCCTCTGCTCCAGCTCCTGATACTGGTCTTGAAGCTCACGAATATGTAAAGCAGCCTCCAGACGCTCCAGAGGCTCCTCAAAACTATTAGTTTTACTGCGTAATTGAATATAATCCGCCATGCTCATCTCCTAAGATTTCTGGCTCCTATGCTATCACAATCCTAGGCTTCTTCGAAATAGAACAGCCAAACGAATTTTAGCGCACAAGTACGTTTTTGGACTTCTGCGAAAGGCTTCATCTCACGCCTCAATAGTCTCCGGCACCTTATGCGGCAAGATAAAGGCGGAGAGAATCGACGTCGCTGGTGACACCAGCACAAGCCCTATACAGCC
>CAZCLL010000039.1:0-6668 GCA_964499555.1 uncultured Fastidiosipila sp. | reverse complement strand
AGATTTCCGACGCAACCGTTTGGGTATTTACGATACTCATCATCGGGGTCGCCTGGGCCATGTAGACCATCAAGATCGAAAGATAACTTCCCATATAAGCCAGTAGCAAGGTCGTCGTCTGGCTCCCCACTACCGACTTCCCGATCGTCAAACCCGACCGGATCAGCTCGAGGCGGCTAATCTCCGGCTTGTGGACCACTAACTCCTGGAGGGCCGCCGAAATATCAATCGCCAAATCAAGGATGGCACCGGAACAGGCTAGGTACACCGCAGAGGTAAACACCCCGGTCAGATCCAAATTTTGATAGCCCGAGTACAAGAGCGATTCGCCCCCCTGCATCACTGCGCCATGGATATCAAAATAGGCGGTAAAGACCTGGGCTAGAATAACCGTCACCAGCGAGCAAGCCGTTGCCCCGCAAATGGCGGCCAAAGCCTTACGGGTCAGTCCCGCAACCATAACCAGGGTTGTCACGGTAATCAAGCAGCCTAGACCCAAAGAAACCAGAAGTGGCGGATAGCCTTTCAGCATCAGCGGAATCAAAATTTTCCAAATTGACAAGACCGCAAAAGCAAAAGACAGCAAAGTACGAAGCCCGGTATAACCCGAAAAGACAATAATCAAAAGGGCAAAGAGCGCGATTAAAACCACTTCCTTCCCCAAACGGAAATGATCCACCAAATTGACAAATACAATTCGGCCCTCTTTATCTCTTTCAATGATCGTCCAGGCTGTATCACCCGGTTCAAAAAGCTTGTCTTTATCCATTTGCCCGACCAGCATGTTATAGCCCGAGGCTTCCTGCCCCTTATGCTCGCCATCCAAAATCTCAATTTTGGCCAGCTGATCGCCTTGGCGGATAAGGCCATTCAAATACACACCGGAATTATCAACCGAGAGAATTCGGGCACGGGCCCCCACCGAATTGACGTAAATCGGTCTCGCAAAGCCTGTCGGGATCAGCATGAGCACGATAATGAGGCCCAGAAATAAGGCCGTTACAAGATGTTCTTTTCGTTTCGTTATACGTAGACTACTATCCATGAATTCTCCTAGGGCTTAGCCCTAAAAAATAGGCGAAGCCTCCAAACCCAGTGGGTTGGAGACTTGCCTTACAACGTTAGCTAGAAATCGAGATTAAGACTCGATGCCGGTGACTTTGGCCAAAGCGTGGAAGACATCGGTGTTATCGTAGAAGCCGCCGAAGCTCTCCGCACCTACACCCTGGACATAGACCGGAACCGGAACACCGGTGTGGGCGTAAGAAGTCCAGCCGATACCGGCTTTGTTGTTGATGATGTGCGTCAAAGAAACGGAGAGGGCATTGTAGCCACCGTAGAGGAGCTCCGTCTCGAACGTATCCTCTTGCTCTTCCGCAGGCTTCACAGCCTCCGCAAAACCTTCCTGGAGCTTCTGATACTCAAAATCGTTCATGACCATAATGTCCGTCGCATCGGCTTCGGCATCACCCGTAGGTGCCTTCAAACCAAACTGCTCCGTGATCACAGGCATAATGTCATCGAAGCTGAGGTCTGCGTTCTCTTCCAACATCGAAGAGAAAAGTTTGTCGAACTCAACATAGGACATCTTCTGGTTGTCGAGAATTTGGAACGCGGTGTCATAACCCGTAGAAGCATAACCGCCGGTCTCATGGTCACCGGTAACGATGATCAAGGTTTCGTCTGGATGCTCTTTGGCAAAGTCGATCGCGACCTTGACACCAGCCTCAAAGTCCAAGACTTCTTCAATGGTGGTCTTCGCATCGTTCGCATGGCAAGACCAGTCGATCTTACCGCCTTCGCCCATCAGGAAGAAGCCTTCTTCTTCATTGTAGAGCACATCGATCCCCTTCTGAATAAAGTCAGCGAAGGACAGATCGTCTTCGGTCTGGTCAATGGCGTAAGGCAGGGCACCGGAATCCTGGGTTCTTGGTGTTACGGCATAGACCTTCCCGCTGCTCGCGTCAAGGGCTTCAATTTCTTCTTTGGTGTTAACGACGGTGTAGCCGTTCTCTTCCATGACTTCGTAAGCGTCTTTTTGATCCTTTTCCTTACCGGTCGCTTGGTTGATCGTGCCGCCGCCGAAGTAATCGAAGCCGGATTCTGCCATCTGCATCGCGATGTCGTAATAGTTATTACGGCTCTCGACGTGCGCATAGTAGGCAGCAGGGGTAGCGTGGTTGATGGTAACCGTAGAGACGATACCAACCTTCATACCTTCTTCCTTCAACATTTCCGAGATCGTGGTTACTTCAGTCGTTTTATCGACGGCGAGGCCGATAACACCACTGTGCGTTTTGTAACCCGTAGACAGGGACGTCGCTGTTGAAGCAGAATCGGGTGCGAATGAGGTAGAGTCTTGGGTCGTGGCCATACCAAGAACCGGGAACTTGGTAAAGGCTAAGTTCTCTGTGACCACTTCACCATAGGTGTTGTCACCGTTCATGACCTGAGCCGAGTTCACCTGAACCGCACTCATGCCATCACCGATGAACATGAAGATGTACTTCGGCGCTTTAACTTGCGGAGCCGTCGTTGGCTCAGCCGTCGGTGTATTGGTGGTCGTAGCAGCTGGGGCATCCGTAGCCGCTGCTCCCGTGGTTTGCAAGTTGGCCGAAGTTGTCGGCGAACCCGCATCGGTTTGACCTGTGGTCTGACCAGTCTGGCAGCTAGTAAACGCGGTCAGAGCCAAGACAGAAGCCAATAAAACGGACAATACTCTCTTTTTCATAATTCCTCCTGAACATTCGAAATCGCATCTATCAGACGCATATTTAGGTTACGAGCCGTAGATTAAGCGATCGTTAAGGAATGTTAAGTGAAGACAAAATATCGATTAATTCCTGACCATTTCGCGAGGCAATAAAAAAAGCGGTCACATTTGGCCGCTTTTTCATCGTTTTCTTGTGGAAAATATCAAGTATGATGCCGCTCGAGGAATCGCCCCATCCTAACCAGCGCTTCCTCGATATGCTCCAAGGATGCCGCATAACTAATTCGGGCATAGCCTTCCCCGCATTCGCCAAACGCAACCCCAGGAATAATGGCCACTTTCTCCTCTTCCAGAAGCTTCTCACAGAACTCGCTGGAACTAAGGCCCGACGCCCGGATATCCGGGAACGCATAGAATGCGCCTTGCGCATCGAAGCACGGCAAGCCAATCTCATTTAACTTCTTGATCAGCACCCTCCGCCTCTGGTTATAACTATCACACATCGCCTTCACATCCGAAAGGCCCTCACGAAGCGCCGTAATCCCCGCATATTGCGCAGTCGTCGGCGAGCTCATGATCCCATACTGATGGATCTTCGCCATCCCCGAAATCAAGTCTTCCGGCCCGGTCGCATAACCCAAGCGCCAGCCCGTCATCGCAAAGGCCTTTGAAAAGCCATTAATGACCACCGTCCGCTCCCACATCCCCGGCAAGCTCGCAATCGAGACATGCGGCTCCTCCGAGTAGGTCAGTTCCGCATAGAGTTCATCCGAGATCACCAGTAAGTCCGGGTGCTTCTCTAAGACCGGCAGGAGTTTCTCTAAATCCTCTTTCGACATAATTCCGCCGGTTGGGTTGTTTGGGTAGGCCAAAACCAGAAGTCGGCTCTTGTCCGTGATAGCGGCTTCTAAGTCTTCCGCTAGTAAGCGAAAGCCATGCTCCGCTGTCGTGCTAATACTAACCGGCACGGCATCAGACATGATCGCCAAAGACTTATAGGCCACGAAACAAGGCTCCGGCAAGATGACCTCATCCCCAGGATTCAGGATGGCCCGGAAGGCTAAATCAATGGCTTCACTCCCGCCAACCGTCACCAGAATCTCATGGACCGGATCATAGGAGAGCCCAAAACGGCCATCCAAATATCTGGCAATTTCTTTGCGAAGTTCCATATAACCGGTATTTGGCGAATAGTGGGTGTAGCCTTTCTCCAAGCTATAGACACCGGCTTCTCGCACGGCCCAAGGCGTAACGAAATCTGGCTCACCAATCGACAGGCTGATCACCTGCCCTTTCATTTCATTGGCTAAATCAAAGAAACGCCTAATCGCCGATGGCTTCACCGATTCTACTTTCTTAGATAATCTAGGTTTTGTTTCATGGCTCATAGAACCACCGCCTCACGTCTGTCCTCATCCCCATCACTCATGACAATGCCGTTTTCCTTATAGTGGCGAAGAATAAAATGCGTCTGGGTTGAGTTGACTCCATCCATTGGCGCAATTTTATCGAAGACAAAAGAAGACACTTCTTTCATCGATTTCGCCTTCATCACCACCAACAAGTCATAATTGCCAGACATCAGGTAACAGGCAGTGACCTGCGGGAAAGAATAGATACGCTGCGCAATCTTGTCGAAACCCATCGTGCGTTGCGGGGTAATATTCACCTCAATCAAGGCATGTACGGGAGCCTCCTGCTCACTATCAACCTTTTCCCAATTAATTACGGCGGTATAGCCCAGAATGACACCATCTGCCGTCATTTCTGCCAGATCCTTAATGACATCCTCTTCCGCCAAACCGAGACGCAAGGCAAGCTCTGCCGAGGTGAGACGTCCATTCTCTTCTAAGAGTTTCAGTATCTGTTCTTTCTGTGCCATAAGTACCTCCATATTTGTCGCTAAGAAAAAAATTTTGCTCTCGTTATGATTGTCATAACTTTTGTACTTGTCTAGAGCCTTGGGCATTGTCGGCAGAAAATGTTCATTTGGCAGAACTCGGATCAAAGAAAAAATGCGGCTTAGTAGAGAGAGTCGTCATCGTCGTCTTTGGCCTCATCCTCTTCCTCACCGGCAATCCGCCGATCCACTTCTGTAAAAAAAGCCGAGGGATCATGCGGGTGGTAAGGACCACTCAACCTTCTAGCCGGGTAGGACCTCGAGTAGTAAAGGTAGAAAAGCGCATAGAGACGCCCGCCGGTCATCGCCTGCACCGCTGAGAAAAACGAGGCAATCAGCCCTCGGGAAATCAGATTCGCCGGCACCATCGCCGTCAGAAAATCCTTCGGAATCCCCAGAGCAAAAATCACAAACATATAAGCAAAGACCATCTGCATTCGGATCCCACGCGTCGCATCCACACTATCATCTAGGGCCTTCGAGAGCTTCGCCTTCCGATCAATCATAAACATCGGCGCAAAAGCCAAAAGCGAACCCAAAACCAAAATCGGCAAGCCAAAAAGGAAAAGGCTCAAAACATAAGGCACCAACATCAGAAGCGCCAAAATCAACAAAGAAGGAAGGCTCCTAAAAAATTGCTTCACCCCTTTATTCATCGGATAATCATCAAACCCAGCATTCACCGCTGACGCGTAAATCAAAGCAAAACAAGCATTGCCCACCGCAATAAAGTAAAGAAAACCAAAATACACGAGGTTCCCCACCGACAAGATCGACTGGGCATTCGGATCCGGCAACAAAGCCGACCCTTGCGTAATCACATTCGAGGTAAAATTCTGAATCCAAGCCAGAAGCCTCGAAAAATCCGTATCCCCCAGCGGAAAGAGCAGCGCCAAAAAATTCCAAGCAAAAGCCGTCAGAAACAAAATACTGACTGTTTTGCCGTTCTTGATCCGCCAGAACTTAAACGATTCAATTACAAAGGCCAGACTCATTCGCACTCCCAATTTCTTTTGAGACATTGTAGCACAATCCATGTCATGGACTTATGCGCACAAGTCCCATCGCCCCCCATCACTGCCCCATGACTGCCTAATCACTGCCTCATGCCCCCCTCATCACTGCCTCATACTCCCTCATCACATCCCATTACTCCCTCACCACTGCTGGCCTCCCCTAATTTTTCCGCCGCCATATCTCATTCATCCTCTTGATGTCCTTCACAAAACAAACATCCGACTCATTCACTGCGTCAAATCACAGTATTGGGCGCAAAACGTGAATAATTAGCGTTTCCCAGCGCCCATATCATAAAAACTTTACGAAAATATGAAAAAATAGAAAATTTTTCCTTGTAAGTTTGGTCTTTCGGTGCTATCATCTGCTGGTATGGATGAAGAAATCCAACGCATTTTACCCAAGGAGTACATTACAATGCCCGACAGAACACTTAAGTGTAAGGATTGTGGATCCGATTTCGTTTTCACAGAAGGTGAACAACAGTTCTACCAAGAAAAAGGTTTTGAAAACGATCCGGTTCGTTGCCCAGAATGCCGCAGAGCACGCAAGGCACAGAGAAGAAACAACAACAACGGCGGAAGCAACTACAATCGTTACTAATCTCATATAGATCTAAAGACTGTAGAATCGGACTTGGCTCATGGCCAGGTCCTTTTTCATATGCAGAATACCCTCCTCCCAATTTCCCTCTCCAATTTCGGCAATTCCCAATACTCACCCCAAACCATCGTGTTGATTTTCGATTAAATTTGTAGTTTCCTGACCTTCCAAGCGCTAATCCTTATACTCACCCCAGGCTATCGTGTTGATTTTCGATTAAATCCGGAATCCAAGCACCCAAACAGCAATCTCCACCTCAATCATCGTGTTGATTTTCGATTAAATCCGGGATCCAAACATCCAAACAGCAATCTCCACCACAATTATCGTGTTGATTTTCGACTAAATCCGGAATCCTAGCATCCAAACAGGAATCTCCACCACAATTATCGTGTTGATTTTCGATTAAATCCGGGATCCAAGCATCCAAACAGC
>CAZCLL010000038.1:1262-17869 GCA_964499555.1 uncultured Fastidiosipila sp. | reverse complement strand
CGCTTAAGTTCAGTGAAAATCAAAGACATGAATTATTCAGCAGACCCTAGATAAAGAGCCTAGAAAGAGAATGCCTTATGATTCACTACCGAGAAATTGACCCCAGCCTCTTCCCTCTTTACGATCAAGTTCCAATGAAGACCTTGGTTACATCCTATTATCGAATTGAGAAATTGAATCAAGGCCTTGACGGAATTCTGTTAACCGAAACCCCGGTTGAACCCTATCTGAAAGATTTTCGTGTTGGAGCATACAGCAGTGTGTTTCGTTGGCAGAAATGGGATTTGACAAACTGGGGGTTTTTTCTGGCGGAAGATGATGACAAACCAGTTGGGGCAGTTGCGGTTGCGGCAAAAACACCCGGGATCCATATGTTGGCTGGCAGAGAGGATTTGGCTGCATTGTGGGACATTCGGGTCGCGGATGGCTATAAAGGCCAAGGGATTGGCCACCGGCTCTTCAACTTGGCCGCAATGTGGGCAAGGGATCGAGGGCTCAAACAAATGAAAATCGAGTGCCAAAATACGAATGTCCCAGCTGTCAAATTCTATCACCAACAAGGGGCGACACTCGGAATGATTGACGAATACGCCTACTACAGCGAGCCGGACTACCGCCATGAAACACAGCTCATCTGGTATCTGGATCTATAAGAGAGCGCACCCAAGTTTCGAAGACGGAAAGAAACCACCTGAGGGTCTCCCCTTCAGGTGGTTTCTGACAAGATGTGTGAGAAGTGTTTGGCTGCGGCTTTGGCCAAGAGAACTTAGGCCTGCTGAGACTTGCTGTAGTCGCGCTTGATCTTCTGCGAGGTGTTCTTCGTGAAGGGCTCGTCGCGGAGGGTGACCTTCTTGATGGCCTTGTACGAAGAGACGTTTTTGTTCATCTCGTTCACCTTCTGTTGGATCAGGGCCAAAGTCTCGGCTTCAGTGGGGTTCTCTTTGCCCAGCGTGAGCTTGACTTCGTCGACATCCGGGAAGACTTCGACAACGATATCCAGGTCACCGCGCTTATCGGGGATTCCGCTGACGATGGCTTCTTTGATCTCGTTGTTACGCTGTAAGAGGGCTTCTAGCTCTTCCGGGAAAATGTTCTTGCCGTTCTTGGTGACGATGACGTTCTTCTTTCGGCCGGTAATGATCAGGAAGCCGTCTTCATCGATGTACCCTAAGTCGCCGGTGTGGTAGTAACCGTCGACGATGCTCTTTTTGGTTAGCTCGTCATCGCCGTAATAGCCCAACATGATGTTGGAACCCTTGGCAATGAACTCGCCGATGCCATTTTCATCTGGATTGGTGATCTTGACATCGACACCCGGGAGCGGCAAGCCGGCGGATTCGTTCTTGAAATAGACATCGCGGTTCAGAGCGAGAATGGGACCACACTCGGTGAGGCCGTAGCCTTGGACGGCGGTGACGCCCCAATCATTGAAGTCTTGGAGGACTTGTGGATCAATGGCGGCTCCTCCGGCGATAAGGGTCTTCAGATAACCGCCACCCAAGCCATTTAGGATGTCCTTGAAGACTTTTCGACGGATATCAATTCCGAACTTCCTTAGGAAACGGGTCAGTTTGATGCCGAATTCGACGGTCTTGCGCTTGCCTTGTTTATCGATGTTCTTCCAAATGCGCTTATGGAAGGTTTCGGAGAGCAAAGGCACAGTCAGAAGCAAGGTTGTTTGGCTCTCTTTGAGATTATCAACGATGTAGCGAAGGCCTTCAGCTTGGGCAATGGTGCTGCCGCGGTAGATTTGGCAGAGGAAGTCACAAGTGGCTTCATACGTGTGATGGAGGGGGAGCAAAGATAAAACGGTGTCGCCTCCGACATAGAGCATGGAGCACATCCCCATCAAGTTAGCGGAAATGGTACGATGCGAGTGCATGACGGCCTTAGACTTATCGGTGGTACCTGAGGTGAAAAGCAAGATACGCATTTCTTCCGGATCGATCTCGCAGTCCAGGAAGTCACGGTTTCCTTGGTCAAGTAAAGCTTGGCCGGCTTCGCGGATGGCAGCAAAAGAATATTCCGGCGGGAGACCTGCTGCATGCGCTTTGGGTTCTTCAGTGAAGCGTTTGTCATCTTGGAGATCCATAACGATGAAACCTTTGACAAAGTCCAAGCCGGTAGCGGCTTCACGAAGAATCTCCAGTTTCCCTGGCGAAACGATGACGAGGGAGACTTTCGCTCTCTCCAACATGGAGCGGATCTCCGTGACGGGGAGCTCTTTATCTAAGGGTACGATGACACCTAAGCCGGTGACTACAGAAGCATACGAAATGTACCATTCATAACGTGTTTCTGAGAGAATCGCAACACGAATGTCGTGGACAACCCCCATTTCATAGAGCTTGGTTCCAAAGGCCTTGATGTCTTCGCCGAAGGCCCGGTATGTGACCGGAACATAGGGCTTACCAATGACGGGTTTCGTCAAGAAGGCATTCTTGTCGGCGTATTCCTCAATCGAACCTTGGAACATCTCTCTGAGATCGCGGATTTTGCGCACTTCATATAATGGTGCATTCTTATTCATGGGCGATTACCTCCGGGTAAATTTAACGTTAGTCAAGTATAGCACGAGCGTTATGAGTCTTGCTTTGCTTTTTCGCCCATAGCGTCCATAGCGTCCATAGTGCCCATGGCGCTCATGGCGCTCATTGGTCAAGTGCGAGCCAGGAGGCGATTCCAGGCGCTGACGAGGGCGCGAAGGGAGGCTTTTGTGATATTACTGGAGTTCCCTGCCCCATAAGTTGTGTGGTCGTCCAGGGTCAAACTGATATAGGATACGGCACGAGAAGTGCTTTCTTTTTCTAAGGCGTGCTGGGTGTAGCCAGTAATGTTTGGGTTGCACTTGAAATAGGCACTTAAGGCTTGATTAAAAGCATCTAAAACGCCGTTTCCGGTAGCTTGCAGTCTCTTGGCTTCCCCTTTGTAGAGGATGTTGGCGTCGATGGCGACTTGGGTCTCGGAAATAAAAGACTCAACAAAGTTCTCCAGTTTCAATGGGGAGGTCAAGTTCTCGTAATTCTCTTTGAAGATGATCAGAAGTTCGGAGAATTCGAGTTCTCTAGCTTCCTTATCAGAAATGTCGGTCACGATCAGGCTGTAGTCTTTTTGCATGTCTCTGGGCAAGACATAGCCGTAATGGCGCTCCAAGATATACGCCATGCCACCTTTACCGGACTGGGAATTGATGCGAATGATCGGGTCATAGCTTCTGCCGACGTCTGCCGGGTCGATGGGCAAATAGGGCACTTGCCAGGTGATCCCTCTTACCTCTTCCAGGGCTTTCACGCCTTTATTAATGGCATCTTGATGTGAACCGGAGAAAGCGGTATAGACCAAAGCCCCGGCATAGGGGTGCCTCGGATGAACGCTCATACCGGTGTTCGTTTCATAGACTTCGATCGTTTCATTGATGTCAGTGAAGTCCAAGACCGGGTCAACCCCTTGAGAGAAAAGATTCAGCGCCAAGGTCAAAATGTCGACATTGCCGGTTCTTTCGCCATTGCCAAAGAGGGTGCCTTCCACGCGATCCGCTCCGGCGAGGAGGCCCAGCTCCGTCGAGGCGACCGCTGTGCCTCTGTCGTTATGCGGATGGAGGCTCACGATCGTCTCTTTCCGCCAGCGCGTCTTTCGGCAATAGTATTCGATGACGTCCGCATGGATATTGGGTAGGGTCATTTCGACGGTATTGGGCAGATTGATGATGACTTTCTTATCTACCGTGGGCTGCCAGACATCCAAGACCGCATCGCAGACTTGCACAGCGAAATCGGGTTCCGTTCCGCTGAAGCTCTCCGGAGAGTATTCGAAGGTGTATTCGGTGCCGGAAGTATCTTGCTCGGCCATCTCCTTCACGAGCTTGGCGCCACTAACGGCCAAAGCGATGATCTCCTCTTGGCTCATACGGAAAACCACATCGCGCTGCAAGGTGGAAGTCGAATTATAGAGGTGGATGATGGCTTTTTTTGCCCCTTTCACCGCCTCAAACGTCCGCTTGATGATCTCCGGCCTGGCTTGGGTCAGGACTTGGATCGTAACATCCTCCGGGATAAGCTGATTCTCGATTAAGTGGCGGCTCAAATTGAACTCCGTATCGGAGGCAGCAGGGAAACCAATTTCGATTTCCTTGAAGCCAATCTTGACCAAGTAACCGAAGAAATCGAGCTTCTGCGCCAGCGTCATCGGGATCTCCAAGGCTTGGTTGCCATCACGAAGATCGACGGAGCACCAGATCGGGGCTTTTGTAATTTGCTGATCAGGCCAGGTACGATCCTTCAAGTGGATCGGTACATAGGGGCGATATTTTTGATAATTCATACTTGCCATGACTACACCTCATTTTTAGATATAAAAAAACTCCCGGAAACTCAATTCCGGGAGACGTAAATACGCGGTACCACTCCGATTCGCCTGCTCGTTACCGACAAGCGCAACTCGTCTTCCGCCAATGGGCGGAAACTCAAGACAGGATAACGTTTGTCAGACGAACCTACTTACTGGGCCAAAGGAGCCGTTAGGCAGGTTGTACTCCGAAGCCAGCTTCGTGACGAAAGATCCATATGCTCACAGCTACCGCATACTCTCTGGAAGATCTCTTGACACTACTCCTCTTCATCAACGTACAAGTGAGACTAAACATAGCACGGGTAAGCCTTTGGGGTCAAGTGCATTCAGATTAAAATCAGTCTAAACAACAAAAACCACAGCAGTTTCGATTGGACTCTCTCCTACACACACCTGATACAAGAAGATTCGTCTCTAGATCTTCTCAATAAAGGCTTTATACATCTGATAGGTCGAATAGAGATCCAGCTTGTGAATCACCTCGATCGGGGCGTGCATGCTGAGCACAGGAACGCCACAATCTAAGACCTCAATCCCGCGATGGGCAGCAAATTTCGCAATCGTTCCGCCGCCACCTGCATCGACACGACCTAACTCACCGGTCTGCCAAGGCAGGCCTAAGCTGTCCAGAAGATGAATGACAGAAGCCATAAATTCACTATTGGCTTCACTTGCGCCACTCTTGCCGCCGCTACCGGTGTATTTGTTTAAGGTGACACCGTAACCCATCAGGGCGTTATTTCGCTTGTCAGATACGGAAGCGAAGGTGGGATCATAGCCATTGGTGACGTCCGTGGAGAGCATTTTGCTCTTGGCCAAAGTCTTCAGGAAGCCGATTTCATCGTAGCCACCTTCCGACTTCGCATAGACTTCTGCCATAAACGTTTCATAGGCTTGGGATTGAGCGCCTGTATTTCCGACGCTGCCGATCTCTTCTTTATCGGTCAGCATGAGCATGACGGTTTTCTCCGCCTTCTCTTGGGAAGCCACAGCCCGAAGCGCCGGATAGGCACAAACACGGTCATCGTGGCCATAGGCTGCGATGAACGTGCGGTCGAAACCTAAGTCTCTGGCTTTGGCCGAGGGAACAATCTGCAGCTCTGCCGTCACGAAGTCACGCTCGGAAATCCCGTACTTCTCCTTGAGGATGAGGAGGAGACCCAGCTTAAAACGCTCAGAAACGTCCTTGTGCGGCACGGGGCGCCCGCCAATAAGTAGATTGAGCTCTTCGGCGGTCACGACCTCAGAGGCCTTCTTCGTGAGCTGCTCGCGGGAGAGGTGGATCAGAAGGTCGGTCAGCATAAAGACTGGATCTTCTTCCTTGTCACCGATGGCGATGTCGACCGTTGAACCGTCCTGACGAACGACGAAACCGTGGAGAGCCAGCGGGACGGTGGTCCATTGATACTTCTTCACCCCGCCGTAGTAGTGGGTTTTGAAGTAGACCATATCGCTGTCTTCGTAAATCGGATTGGGCTTCAAGTCGAGGCGCGGGGAATCGACGTGGGCGCCTAAGATGTTGTAGCCTTCGCGCGCCTTGCCTTCCCCGATGACGGCGGCCATCAGGCCTTTGCCGTGAATGCTTTGATAGACCTTGTCGCCTGGGAGAAGTTCTTCTCTGGAGTTGATATCGACGAAGCCCAGGCTGTTCAGGAGTTTCACCGAGGAACGCACGGCTTCGCGCTCGGTCTTGGACTGGTCGAGGAAGCTCTTGTAATCTTCGGCAAAAGAAAAGGCACTTTGCTGCTTGGCGGGATCATAGACATCATAGAGATTCTTGTACTTGTTCAAGAGCTCTTTCTCTAGTGCCTTACCAGGGCTGAGCTCGGGCTCTTCTTGTTCCGGCGTATCTTCGGCTCTGAATAAGTGATTCAGTTCTTCTTGGGTCAAGGCATTTTGTTCAAAATCATTTTGATTTTCTACCATGGGTCATTCCTTCTTTCCTAAGGTACATGACATGTAATCGTCAATTTATGTAAGCTGTATTTTACCACAAGCGTCTGATAGGCTCTACAAACACCTGTTTCACCACTCGCTTGGGGAAACGGGTACAATAGCGGCAGGCTGTTGGCCTGGGAGGTAATTTATGCAGGGCTTGCCCTTTGTTGATGTACATAATCATTGTCAGGAGTTTTCACCGGATTCGAGTCAGCCCTTACTTGAGCGCATTGCTGAGGCGAAGGCGCTAGGTCTTCGAGGCTTGGTGATGACCGATCACTACGATAAGGACTTGGTGGACAAGGATGTTTTGCCGGGGCTGTCGCCGATGGGATCCAGGCCGAAACCTGGTGAGTGGATCTTCTATTTTCCGGACTACTACGAGCGTTTTGCGAAGGAGAAAGAAGCCTTGGCAAAGGCGGGCGATCCTTTCAAACTGCTGATGGGGGTCGAACTGGGCTATGCGCCGGCTTTGGCCGAACCCTACCGCGAACTCATCAGCCACTATCCCCTAGACTCGATCATTGCCTCGCTCCACAACTTGGAGTTTCGTGATGTCTACTGGTTTAAGGAGCTGTACGAGCGGGAGAAGCTCGCTGTGTACGCCCTCTATCTTGATGGTTTGCGGAAGATGGTGGAAGATATGGATTACGCCAATGTCTTGGGGCACTTCGACTACATTTCGCGTTACGCACAGTACCCGGAGAAGAAAATGTATTACCGAGACCTGGCCGATGAGTTCGATGAACTCTTCCGCGTCATGATCTACAACGGCATTTCTTTGGAGCTGAATTCGGGTTCGCAGCGTGCTCGGGAGAACGATGGGCGAGCGATGGGGCTACCGGATCCGGAGATTTTACTTCGATACCGCGAGCTAGGTGGGGAAATGGTCTCCTTAGGTTCCGACGCCCACCACAAAGGCTTCGTCGGTGGTCTCTTCAAGGAAACTGCGTCGTGGCTGGCCTCTCTGGGCTTCCGTTCCGTCGTTCATTTTGAGCAGCAAAAACCGGTCTTTCAGGCCATTTAAGCGTCTGCCCTTCGTACGCTTGGAGGTTTCTGTGCCTCTCCTAGCCCCTCTTCTTAGCCGCCCTCGCTGTGGAGGATCTCTTTGACCACCTTAAGCCAGGCTTGCACCTTCGCCTCATAGCCTTGGGCGGAGGGGTCGTAGTAGGTTTTGCAGCGCATTCTTTCCGGAAGAAATTCTTGCGGCGCCACGGCTTGCGGGTAGTCGTGCGCGTATTTGTACCCTGTTCCATAGCCCAAGTTCGTCTGCATTTCCTTGACCGGCGCATTTCGCAGGTAGAAGGGAATGTCCCCCGTGTCTCGGTTTCTTACGTCGGCCAAAGCCTGATCCAGCGCCATGTACGCACGGTTCGACTTCTGGCTGGTCGCCACCATGATCGCAGCTTCCGCCAAAACAATTCTGGCCTCAGGCATCCCGATCATTTCTACGGCTTGCCAAGCAGCTACAGCGATGCTGAGGGCTTGGGGATTCGCCATACCGACATCTTCGGCCGAACAAATGACGATCCTTCGAGCGATAAAGGCTGGGTCCTCCCCGGCTTCCAACATCCTCGCCAAATAGAAAACGGTCGCATCGGGGTCCGAACCTCGCATCGACTTAATAAAAGCACTGATCGTATCGTAATGTTCTTCCCCTGAGGCGTCGTAGCGCAGCGGCTTTTTCTGCACGCATTCTTGAATGACTTCCAAAGTCAAATCGATCGTTCCGTCTTCTTCCGCAAGCGTCGTCATGCACGCTAATTCCAGCGCATTAAGCGCTGTTCTAGCATCTCCATTAGAGACATCCGCGAGAAAGTCCAGTGCATCCTCCCGGAGGGTGATCTTCTCCCTGCCGAGCCCTCTTTCGGAGTCTTCGAGGCATTGAAGGATAATGGCCCGGATATTTTCCGTAGTCAAAGGGTAGAGCTGGAAGACCGTGGACCTCGAAAGCAAGGCTTTATTCACTTCGAAGTAAGGGTTTTCCGTCGTGGCACCCACTAAGATCAGCTGCCCATTTTCCACGTGCGGCAGGAGCGCGTCTTGTTGGGACTTGTTGAAACGATGAATCTCGTCTACAAACAGGACCATGCGCCCGGTAGGGTTCATGAGGTAGTTCCCGCTCTCCTCCACAATGCCTTTGATCTCCTTGATTCCGGAGGTCACTGCATTGATTTGGCGGAAGGTCGCTTCTGTCGTATTCGCAATGATTCTGGCCAGAGAAGTCTTCCCTGTTCCAGGCGGGCCAAAGAGAATAATCGAACTCAATTGGTCCGCCTGGATCATGCGTCGGAGCATCTTCCCAGGACCTAAGATGTGCTCTTGCCCGATGAAATCCGTTAGGGTCCTCGGGGACATGCGATACGCCAGGGGTTCTTGTTTCATTTTTTCTCTTAATCCTCGAATAAATCCGGGTACAAGGGGAATCTCCGGCACAAAGCCTGGACCCCTTCTCGGATCGATGCCTGGCTATTCTCAAAATCGGTTACTGCAAGGTGGATATAGCCGGCAATTTCCGTCATTTCTTCTTCTTTCAAGCCGCGGCTTGTCAGTGCCGGAGTACCTAAACGAACCCCAGACGTCACCGTAGGTTTGGCCGTCTCATAAGGGATCGTATTCTTGTTGGAGGTAATGCCGACCTCGTCTAAGCGCTCCTGTACCTCTTTGCCGCTCACGCCGTTGGGTCTCAGGTCTAGGAGGCAGAGGTGGTTATCTGTGCCGTTCGAGACGAGTTTTAGGCCCTTGTCCATGAGTCCCTTGGCCAAAGCCTGCGCATTCAGAAGGACCTGCTTCTGGTACGACTTGAACTCGGGTTTCAGTGCTTCGGCCAAAGCCACCGCTTTCGCCGCAATGACATGCATTAATGGGCCACCTTGGAGGCCGGGGAAAACCGCAGAGTTAATCTGCTTCAGGTATTTCTCTTTACAAAGGATCAGCCCGCCTCGGGGACCACGCAGGGTCTTATGGGTCGTGGTCGTCACGAAGTCTGCATAGGGCACCGGACTGGAGTGAAGCCCTGCCGCGACGAGTCCGGCCACGTGTGCCATATCAACGAAGAGGTAAGCACCGACACTGTCCGCGATTTCACGCATGCGCGGGAAGTCAAATTCTCTGGGGTAAGCCGAGGCACCCACAACCAGCATTTTCGGCTGAATATCTAGCACTTGTTTGGCCAGCTTGTCATAGTCAATTCTTTCATCATCCGGCGAAACCTGGTAGAAATGCGCCTCATAAAGCGTGCCAGAGAAGTTCTTGGCCATCCCATGAGTCAAATGCCCGCCATGAGACAAGTCCATACCGAGGATCCTGTCGCCCGGTTTCAAGACACTGAAGTAGACCGCCATGTTGGCTTGGGCACCGGAATGGGGTTGCACATTCGCCGCCTCCGCGCCGAAGAGTTCCTTGGCTCTTTCAATGGCGAGGTTTTCTACGATATCGACATACTCACAGCCGCCGTAATAGCGTCTTCCTGGGTAGCCTTCCGCGTATTTGTTCGTCATGACGGAGCCTTGGGCTTCCATGACGGCCAAAGACGTAAAATTCTCGGAGGCGATCATCTCGAGTTTGTCATTTTGTCTCTGCCACTCCAGTTTTATGGCTTCGTAAACGGCTGGGTCCTCTTGCTTCAAGTTCTTTCCGTACATAGCTACTCTCCCTCTTCTTCAGAAATCCTGCATTTGCGCTAGGCCTATTGTACCGATAATTTCAAGATACGTGGTTCTTCTTCTTAGCTGCGACGTCCAGAAATAAGCAAAGTTTCTCTTTTTTCGAAACCTTCTTGTACGAGGGCTTCCATATCGAGGCTTGCTTCCGCCTGGATCGCATCTTGTAGCGTGGGCTTCGTCTTCGGATGTTTCGCGACAAAGACTGTGCAGCAGTCTTCATAAGGCAAAATGGACGTCTCAAACGTTCCGATTTGTCTTGCAATTTGCGTGGTGTAATCCTTATCCATCCCGATCAACGGGCGGAAGACCGGCATGTCAACGACCTTGTCCGTCGTAACCAAGGCTTGTAAAGTTTGGCTTGCGACTTGGCCTAAACTCTCTCCAGTTATCAGGGCTAAACAGTCATTATCTTGGGCGATTCGCTCGGCAATACGCATCATGACGCGCCGCATGATGATCGTCAGCATGTCGGCTGGGCAGTGCTGGCGCAAGGTGACCTGGATTTCTGTGAAATTGACAATGTGAAGCCTAATTTTTCCGCTATAATCACTGACGATACGAGCGAGTTCAATCACCTTCTCCTTCGCTTCATCCGAGGTAAAGGGGAAGCTATGGAAGTAAACCGCTTCGAGTTCCATGCCGCGTGAGGCCATTTGAAAGCCAGCCACCGGGGAATCAATGCCGCCCGATAAGAGCAAGAGCGCTTTGCCACCTGTACCCACCGGCAAGCCTTTGAGCCCAGGCTTCTTCCCCGTGTAGATAAAGATGTCTTCTCGGACTTCCACATAGACGATAAAATCCGGTTCATTGACATCTACCACCAATCGAGGCTCATGGTCTAAGAGATAGGCACCGAGTTCCGCCGAAAGTTCCGGGGAGGCTAAGGGGAAGCTCTTGCGACCGCGTTTGCTCTCCACTTTGAAAGTGAAGGTGCGGGTGCTCCCTTTCAGATGCTCTTTGACTTGGCGAAGGGCTTCTTCGCAAATTTCCGGAAAATCGCCATCGATTCTTTGGACGAGACTGGCCGAGACGATGCCGAAGACTTTGCAGCTGATGGCCAAGGCTCGATCCATCTTCTCTGGACTGGCCGCTTCGTCATCTAATGGCCTTGCCCAGATCCGGCTCTGCTCCGCGTAGACCTTGTAATGCCCAAGGCCTTGGAGACGCCAGTTCAAGTTCTCGATCACTCGATTGATGAACTTGTGACGGTTCAGACCTTTCAGGGCGATTTCGCCGATACGGGCGAGGATGAGTTGATTGTAGTGGTTCTGTTTTTCTTGCACAGTTTTCTCTTTTCTTATACTTGCCAGCTCTTAAGTAGGGTGATGCATTGCGCTAGGCTTTCCACGAATTGCTCAAGCTCTTCTATGGTGTTTTCTGCATCCAAGCTAATTCTTATGGTTCCGTTGGCTTGTTCGGAGTCTAGTCCGCAGGCCTCTAGGACATGCGAGACTTGGCTCCCGACATGACAGGCCGAGGAGGTGGATAGGTAGATCTCTTTTTCTTCCAACATATGGAGGATGGTTTCGCCGCGGAAGCCGAGAATGGAGACACTTAAAATTTCCGGAAGGCTATTCGGGAAGTTGGGCACCGCACCAAGCTTCACAATCTCGGTTTCTAGATACGTTCGTAGTGTCTTCACCTGCTCATGGCGGGCGTCAAGTGTAGCCCCCTGGATACGGGCGGCTTCGGCCATACCGGCGAGGAGGGGCCAGTTATCCGTGCCGGCTCTCTGCCCTCGCTGTTGGCCACCACCGTGGATCAGGGGATCTGTGAAGACGCCTTTTCGCTGGTAGAGGAGACCTACGCCCTTTGGTCCGTGAATCTTGTGTGCGCTAAAAGACGCGAAGTCCAGATCCAGGCGATGGAGAGAAAGCTTCCTCTTTCCCCAGGCTTGGACCAAGTCACCATGAATAAAAGCTTTCGGTGCATGCTCGCGGATCAGAGGGATGAGCGTTGGAAAATCTTGGACCACACCACTTTCGTTATTGACGAGTAGGAGACTTACGGCCAAGGTCTTCTCATCCAGAAGTGAGACGAGCTCATCCTTGTCAATGGAGCCATCGCGACGAGGATGGAGGAAATGCACCTCAGCACCTTGCGTTTGCAAGTAGCAAAGGGTACTCCTTGTCGCCTCGTGATCCGAAGCCGTGGCAATCATTTTATTTAATCGCTTCCCATAGCGATGGTAAAGCCCTTTTAACGCATGATTCGTCGCCTCCGTGGCGGAGGACGTTTGAATCAGTTCAGAAGGCTCACAGCCTAAGCCGTCTGCGAGCTGGCGTAAGGCTTCTTGCTCTTTTTTCTCTAGGGCTTTGGCCGGCCGATAGAGCGAAGAAGGATTGAAAAAATCATCTGCCAAAGCTTCCCTTACCCGTTCTACGACTTCCGGGTAGGGTTTCGTTGTGGCAGCGTGGTCTAGGTAGATCATGCGTGTCCTTTATACGTGAATCTGGCTACTGCTTGTGTCAGCCAGAAGCGCTTTATTTTCTTCTAACAAGGGATAGATTTCTTCTCGTAAGAAATCCTCGACTTGGCCCGGTGCACGCCCGATATAGAGTTTTGCATCCAGGATCCCTTGTAAGTCTTCCTCTTCAAGTGCGAACGCCTTATCTCTGGCAATCAGGTGAAGGAGGGGATTCTTCTTCCCTTCATCTTTGATCCGGCGAGCGGCCTCCATGGAGTATTGTCTGATTTTCTCATGGAGCTCTTGCCTGTCGCCGCCTCTTTTGACAGAAGCCATCAAAATGTTTTCGGTGCACATGAAGGGCAGTTCCGCATTGATGTTCTTTTCGATGACCTTGGGGTGCACAACCAGACCGTCCACGACATTGTCATACAAGAGCAGAATGGAGTCGAGCGCAAGGAAGCATTCCGGTACAGAGATCCGTTTGTTGGCCGAATCATCGAGGGTCCTCTCAAACCACTGGGCGGAGGCCGTAAGGTCTGGGTTCAGTGCCGTGGTGATGGCGTAGCGGGCCAAAGAAGCAATACGCTCCGAGCGCATCGGATTGCGCTTATAGGCCATCGCAGAGGAGCCAATTTGTCCGGACTCAAAGGGTTCTTCAATCTCTTTCAGGTGTTGCAGGAGGCGCAGATCATTGGAGAACTTCGCCGCACTCTGGGCAATCGCTGACAAGCTGTGGAGAACGAAACTATCGACCTTTCTCGTATAGGTCTGACCGGAGACTGGATAGACTTCCGCAAAACCCATGCTTTGCGCAATATGTTTGTCCAGCTGACGGCACTTCTCTTCATCGCCGTCAAAAAGTTCCATGAAGCTCGCCTGTGTGCCGGTCGTGCCGCGGCTGCCCAAGAAACGCAAGCTCTCTAGGACATGCTCCAAATTGCGGTAATCCAGGTATAAGTCTTGGAGCCACAAACTGGCTCTCTTCCCTACCGTGACGAGCTGTGCCGGCTGAAAATGCGTGAAGCCCAAAGTCGGCATCGCACGATAGTCATAGGCAAAAGAAGCGAGCTTATTGATCACCGATAGAAGTCTTTTCTGAATGAGAAGAAGGCCTTCCCGCATCTGAATCAGGTCGGTGTTATCGCCGACGTAGGCGGAGGTTGCGCCCAGATGGATGATGCCTTTCGCATGGGGGCACTGTAAACCATAGGCGTGTACATGGGCCATGACATCATGGCGGACGATCGCCTCTTGACGCTCCGCATCCTCGTAGTTGATCGTGTCTTGATTCGCCTTCAACTCATCAATTTGTTCCTGCGTGATGGGAAGTCCTAGCGTCTTCTCTGCTTCGGCCAAAGCCACCCAGAGCTTACGCCAGGTGCGGAATTTGAACTGCGGTGAGAAGATCTCCTGCATCTCTTGACTGGCATAGCGGTTGTTCAAAGGCGAGATATAACGATCGTACATAGGTGTTCTTAACTCTCTTTCAATGATTCTTTCTTGCTAAGCAAGAGGAGGGCTTCATAACGGGCGGACAAACAGAAAACCTGAATGGCTCTCTCTAGGTCTTCAAGGCTGGGGAAAGTCGGCGCGAGCCGGATGTAGGTATCTTCCGGATCTTTTCCGCCCGGACAGACAGAACCAGCCGGTGTGAGGATCAGGCCTAAGTCTCGACAACGTTTGATCGTGGCCTTCGCAGTCCCCGGCAAGAGTTTGACGCAAACGAAGTAGCCACCTTCCGGCTTCTTCCATGTGGCAATGCCAGATCCGGCTAATTGTTCATCAAGAATACGCAAGGTGAGGGCGAATTTCTCCTGAAGCGCCGGACGGTGGAGATCTAAGACCTTTTTCATGCCGCCGGCCTTGCGGAACAGTTCCGCGTGCCGTAGCTGATTCATCTTATCCGCCCCAATCATTTGAGTAGTAAGGCTGGGGGCTAACCAATCTTGGTTTGCATCAGATAAGGCCACACAGGCCTCGCCTGCACCGGCATAGGTGATCTTGGAGGTAGAAGCAAAAACGAAGACACGATCGGGGTTCCCTGCTGCTTTGGCCAGCTCGAGAAGATCCGGAACATCCGGCGGGTTCGAAGCGACTAGATTATGCCCGCAATACGCCAAATCCGCGAAGATGCGGAAGTCGGGCGCTGCCTCCATGCGAAAGAGGCGGTCGAGGCAGGTTCGGCTATAGCAGGTGCCATCCGGATTCGAGTAGATGGGCACGGTCCAAATGCCCTTGATCGTGGGATCCTTGGCGCAGAGGGACTCCACCAGATCCATGTCGGGGCCGTCGTCCGTGAGCGGGACAGGAATGAGCGTAAAGCCCAGAATTTCGGTAATGGCGAAGTGGCGGTCGTAGCCAGGAACCGGACAAAGGAACTTGCTCTTTCGATCCCAAGGTTTCTCCATTCCAGGCAAGGGAAAAAGAAGCAGACGCGAGAGGAGATCGTATTCAATGGTTAAACTAGAAGACCCTAAGACCCAAACCCGATCCGGACTAGAGTTGATGAGGTCGGCAAAATGCTCGCGCATTTCCCAAAGACCCAAGAGACTGCCGTAATTTCTGCAGTCCAAGCCCTCTTCACTCAGGTACTGATCGCTGGCCGTTTCGCGGAACAGATCGGAAACCTTGTCCAATTGGCTGGTTGGCGGGTTCCCTCTAGATAAATTTAAGTTCAACTGTAAACCCTTACAGTTGTCCAGTGCATGCTCCAAGGTCTGTCGTTCAAGGTCTCGGGAAACTTGTGTCAGTGTCAGATAATTTTCCATTCCATCTCTCCCCTCTTGCGATTCGTTACATCTCCCATTCTCGGATCACACAATCTCGGATCACGTAGTCCTTGTCCCAGAATACCTCGGCGGCTAAAAGACCTAAATCGCGGTCTTGCTGGCGATTTCTGGCGAGGTAATGGTAAAGCGTCTTGATGACTTTTTGTTGCTTGGCCCTCGTGAAACGACTTGACGAACCAAACTGATCCTTCGTCTGCCTGGCCTTGACCTCTGTGGCATAGATCGTCCCGCCATGAAAGGAAATCAAGTCAATTTCGCCCATCTTGGGAACCAGATAATTTCTGGCCAGAATTGTGTGTCCATATGATAGCAAAAGTTTTTCCACATGACGTTCTGCGGCCGCAAATGGCGCAATATCATTCATGGATTGGGGGTCATTTTTCATACTTTGCCTGCCTTTCGTACCAAGAAGACAGAAAACTCTGTCTGTGCTCGGAGCAAGGGCCATACTTGTCTAAGGCTTCATAATGCGCTTTCGTCCCATAGCCTTTATGTTGTGCGAAACCATACGCCGGGTAGCGCGTGTGAAGCTCGACTAATTCCAGGTCTCTCGAAGTTTTCGCTAGGATCGATGCCGCTGCGATACAGTTGCAGGTGGCATCGCCTTTCGTCACGGCTAGCTGCCTCTCTTCAGGGTAGGTCCGAAGCGTGATCGCATCTAGTAAGAGGAAGTCCGCCTGAGGCTGCAATGCTTCCAGCGCTTTGCTCATCGCAAGCTTCGTGGCTTCCAGGATATTGATTCGGTCGATCTCTTCCGCCTCTACTTTGGCAACGGACCAAGCCAAAGCCTTCTCGCGAATCGCTTCCGCGAGAGCCATTCTTCTCTTCTCACTAAGTTTTTTGGAGTCGTCAAGGCCTAGGACCGGGATCTCGGGATCCAAGATCACCGCGGCTGCATAGACCGGCCCGGCCAAGGGGCCACGCCCCGCCTCATCCAAGCCTGCAACGTAGCAAAAGCCTTTTTGGTGTAGCGCAGTTTCATGTCTATTAAGCAAGTGATAACGTTCTTGCCACAAGAGTTCTCGCTTAGTAGGTGCCACGAATAAATCCCTCATCAGAGAACGGATCCAGCTCGCCCTCTCCCTCCACGGGAACCTCGTCTTGACGTTCCGTCTCCGGGTCATCTCCCGGTTTCTCCAGTGAGATTCGGCCGATGATACCGCCTCGGAACTCATTTAAGAAGAGCCCCGCAAAGCGAAGTTCATCCACCCGCCCCCCAGATAAGATCGTTCCTCTTCTTCTCGCAGCCTCTAAATACACATCGTAAGGGTCCGCATCCACATGCCGGATCTTATAGCGTTCCTGCAAGAATTCTGGATAGAGTGTCAAGAGTTCACGGAACAACTTAAAAGCCACTTCTTCCACCGGCAGTACGTTATCGGCGATCGCTCCGGTCCCAGCCAGATGGAGTTTCTGCTCTTCCGTTTCCAGTTTCGGCCATAGCACCCCAGGCATATC
>CAZCLL010000038.1:867-1252 GCA_964499555.1 uncultured Fastidiosipila sp. | reverse complement strand
TTACTCCGCACCCACTGCGGCCCACGGGTTACCCCCGGCTTATCCGAAGTCTGGGCAGACTTTCGCCCACTCATGCTATTAATCAAGGTCGATTTTCCAGTGTTCGGAATCCCGACAACCATCAAGCGCAAGGGCCGATTCTCCCGTCCACTCTCCTGAATGCGTTGCATTTTCTCGGCCACAAGTTTGTGCGCTTCCAAGGTCACTTGCTTGAAGCCCTCTCTCGTCTTGCTGTTACATGGGATGACAATCTGTTTCTGTTCCGTCCCCTCGCTCACCCACGCTGCCGTGATGTTAGGGTCGGCCAAATCCGCCTTATTCATAATGAGGATCGAAGGTTTCGCTGCCAGAATTTTCTGCAGCTCAGGATTTCTAGAGGAACGGG
>CAZCLL010000038.1:0-857 GCA_964499555.1 uncultured Fastidiosipila sp. | reverse complement strand
AATTCTCGCATCAGAAGTCTCAACCACAACATCCACAAGGGGGAGATGCTCCTTGATCTTGCGCAAAGCCTTTGCCATATGTCCCGGAAACCAGTTTATATTCATAAGCTACGCCCCTCCTCAATCGTTGATTCACCTATTATAGCAGTCCATAGAATCCCTTGACCGCGTAGAAAACCCCCGAAATTCCCCCAAATTCCCAGAAATCCTTAGAAATCCTTAGGATCCCTCAATTATCCTTAGAATTTCCCAAAACACCTATAATCCCCAAAATCCAAGAAAACCGCCTGTGTTCAACAGACGGTTCTCGTTCGTGATGATTTCACGCCAAACTAGTTCTTGGAAACCAGTTTCTCTTTCAGGCGAGCCTTCTTACCCACGCGGTCACGCAGATAGTAGAGCTTCGCGCGTCTGGTGACGCCCTTTCTGACGACTTCAATCTTGTCGATCTTAGGCGAATGCAAGGGAAGCACACGCTCCACACCTACACCATAAGAGACACGACGGACAGTAATTGTCTCGGAAAGTCCCTGTCCCTTCATCGCGATCAAAGTTCCTTCAAAAACCTGAATTCGCTCACGAGAGCCTTCTGTTATTCTCAATGAAACCTTCAGATAATCACCGATCTCAAGAGCCGGCAAGTCCTGTCTCAGCTGAGACTGTTCCACTGCTTTAATCAGATCCATAAAAATTCCTCCTCTCTTCGCCGGACGTTCTTGCCACCTGCGTGCAGAGGACCGCCCCTAATAACCTGTGGAATTATATAACGAATCCCCTCTCAAGTCAACACTCAATTTTTATCGGTTCTTTGCTTGATCCCGTGAAAAGTTTCAAAGGAATGGGCGAGGATAGGAAAG
>CAZCLL010000037.1:0-18187 GCA_964499555.1 uncultured Fastidiosipila sp. | reverse complement strand
TATCCTATCATATAGAAGCATTTTGTACAAGTTTTAGATGCTACTAAGTACTAGTGATTAATAGAAAGCTAGGTGGGTAAAATTGATATATAACAAGGCATAGTGGACAAATCTCGGCGATATCCAAGTGAATGACAGGTTTTCGGGTGTTGCAAGCAGAAAATCACTCTATAAATGCCCCGATTGGGATGTTTGGGAGGTGATTTCGGGAAAATCCGTTGATGGATAATATGTTGAACTCGGATATCGCTGAGTTTTGTCCAAGTACCATGTTATCTACTGGCTAGCTAAGATTTTTTGCTAGGAAATTTGCTTGCCATATCAAGTGTCGCCTGACCCACTCAGAACGAAAATCACTCCCATAACTTAAAAAACACTTACATAAATCTGCGTATGAGCAAAAAAGCGAGAAGACCACGCAAAAACTACCCACCACCACAAGCCTCTGTGCAAATATCCCCTTTCTAAATTTGGTATCTTGGGATAAAATTTGCCCTGATGCCCCTTGGCATAGGAACAGACTGCGTCCCATACACAAACAGAAACAGAGACACAAACAGAAACAGAAACAGAAACAGAGACAGGGACAAAGACAAAGTCAAAAACAAATAACGTCTGCTACACAAACAAACACAGCCACCAACCGCAATAAGGAGTTCTAGCGTTCTATGGTCACAATATTATTGCTCATCATCTACATGGCCTTTATTAGTTTGGGCTTACCGGATGCTTTGTTGGGGTCCGCGTGGCCTTTGATGCATTTGGAACTTGGGGTCAGCGTGGATTATGCGGGCGTGATTTCGTCCATCATTTCGGCGGGGACCATTCTGTCGAGCCTGAACAGCGATCGCCTGACCAGGAAGCTCGGGACAGGGAAGGTCACCTTGATTAGTGTGGGGCTGACGGCTTTGGGCCTCTTCGGTTTCTCGATCAGTACGAAGTTTTGGATGCTGATTTTGTGGGCCATTCCCTATGGTTTGGGGGCCGGCTCGGTAGATGCCGCCCTGAACAATTACGTGGCCATCAATTACTCCAGCATGCACATGAGTTGGCTGCACTGCATGTGGGGCGTCGGCGCCTCCTTGGGGCCGGCCATCATGGGTTATGCCTTGACGGGCGGCCAAAGCTGGCAAGCCGGCTACCGCTACATCGTGATCATTCAGGTCATCCTGACCTTTATTCTCCTTTTGAGTCTGCCGCTTTGGAAGAAAGTGCCAACGACCGTGGTCGACAGCAACGGCAACCACGTGGAGGCCAAGTCGCTCACCATCCCCGAAATTCTGCGTATTCCTGGGGCCAAAGCCGTCTTACTCACCTTCTTCTGCTACTGCGCAATTGAGACAACCACAGGTATGTGGGCCTCATCCTTTCTGGTGATGAATCGTGGCATGGATGGGGAAACGGCCGCCGCATGGGGAAGCCTTTTCTATCTGGGCATCACAGGGGGCCGCGCCTTGAACGGATTTCTAACTCTGAAATTCCATGACCGAAGCCTGATCCGCGGCGGCCAAGTCGTGATCTTGTTAGGGATCATCAGCATCATCTTGCCATTGGGATCTAGCTCAGATTTAGTAGGCCTCATCCTGATTGGCCTGGGCTGCGCGCCGATTTATCCCAGCATTATTCATTCGACACCGGAGTACTTCGGCGCGGAGCGATCCCAATCGATGATCGGGATCCAAATGGCCAGCGCCTATGTGGGCACGCTGGCCGTCTCACCGCTCTTTGGCCTCATCGCCCAAAACATCAGCATCGCCCTTTACCCGTTTTTCTTACTGCTGATCTTGGTCCTCATGATTTCCATGCATGAGAAACTCGTCGCCGCCACTACAAGGCCAAAAACCGCAAGCTAAACATACGAACAAAAACCAAACTACGCCGGGCGGCGCATCAAATAGCAGCGCTCGGTGAAAGTTTGTTTCAGTTGCGGCGCATAGCGGTCAGCGGTTTGGATGTAGGTGAAGCCCAGACGCCGGATGACCCGTTCGGAGCGCGTGTTCGAAATCATATGCGCGACGGTGATGATATCCACGTCCTTTTCAGTAAACAACCAATCGATCACGGCAGCAGCAGCCTCGGGCATGAGACCTTGGCCCCAGGCGGCTTTGGCCAAAACATAGCCAATCTCCACGAGCCTCTCGTCCTGGAAGCGGCGGATGTCTGAGGCCCAGGATTTGTGAAGGCCCACGGAGCCGATGACGTGGCCGGTGCTCTTGTCCTCGATCGCAAAGTTGGACTGGTTCTCAATGAAAAGCTGGAGGATCTTGGCGGACTCCTCGAGGGACTCATGGTGCGGCCAACCGGCCATTTCACCCACGCCCTCAACGGACGCATAGGCATACATATCCAACAAATCACTCATTTCCCACGCCCGCAAAAGAAGGCGCGGCGTCTCCAGGACGAGACCGGGGTAGACGATGCCTGTATCCATGCTTTTCCTCCACTTGAACCGATTGGTGAACATCTTTGCCTCAACTTCCACCGCAAATTCCTAGACTATGTACATAGGATAACAGGTTCAGGCCAGCGCTTCCAGGGTTGCAATATCAATTTTCGCCATCTGCATAAACGCCTTCACTTGCGCCTCCGACCGCATCAACTCATTCATGTTCGCCGGCACTATTTGCCAGCTAAGCCCGAAGCGATCCTTCGCCCACCCGCACTGCGCCGCTTCCGGCACATGCGAGAGCCTCTCCCAATAATAGTCGATCTCGGCCTGATCTTGGCACGTCACCACAAGCGAAATTGCCTCGCTAAACTGGAAGTACGGACCACCATCAAACCCCATAAACGGCGCCCCATCCAGCGTAAATTCCGCCGTCAGGACCTTGCCATTCATGCCCGCAAAGTGCTCGTCCAGCCGCTCATCCGGGTAGTACACAATCTCCTCAATCCGACTATTCGGGAAGACTTGGGTGTAGTAATTCACGGCCTCGGCGCAGTTGTTGTCATGGAACCAGAGGCAAGGGTACACCTTCCTCGGGCCAGTATTCTTCTCATTCATAGGGACCTCCTTGACGCGTATGTCCTTCCATCATACAGCGGCCAAAGCCGCAGCCCCGACACATCCCCCCCTGCGAGGAAGTGTGCGCTGTAGGCGGCTTTGGCCTAAAGATAGAGGCGTTGAAATTTAAGGTTTCTAAGTGGCAACGGTGACGGACGCCATGGGCCTCTGGCCTTGATGATGGACGTAAGCGTGCGAAGAGAGCATCGCTGTGATTTGGTAGGGGTTTTGTGGCTCCAGGAGGTTTCTATGAAGAATAGGGGACATGTCGAAGTGTATTTATCATTCGACGGCAATTGCAAAGAGGTGTTGCATTTTTATAAGGATGCTTTTGGCGGGGAAATCACGAGTGTGATGGAGTGGAACGAAATGCCTTCCGATGAGGGGTTTGGCGAGGTGGGCGACGAGGCTTCTGAGGCTTCTGTGGTTTCTGAGGCTGGCCCTGAGGGTGCGGATGCCTTGGCAGCACGGGAAGATGTGGATATGCCGCAGATGCCCGACGATGCGATTTTACATGCGTCGCTGAAGATCGGCGACACGACCATCATGATGAGCGACAACCCCTACATGAACACGACATTTGGCGATCACGTGACTTTGAACTGGTCGCATGCGGATGAGGCCGAGGTTAGAAGGGTTTGGCAGGTCTTTTTGGATGCCGGTGCCGAAGTGGAAATGGACTTGGAGCCTTCGTTCTTTGCGCCACTTTTCGGGGCGATTCGAGACCACTTTGGCGTAACTTGGCAAATCATGATTTGGGAGCCTGAGGCGTAATTGTTGGCGGATTCTATGGCTAATGGGGCGGTGGGCGTGAGTGGTGATCGTGAGCTGTGATCGTGAGCGGTGATCGTGAGGCTTGCCGCTTTTTTATTCGCCATCGCCTAAGAACTTGCACTTATTCGCCATCGCCTAAGAGCTTGCACTTAATCATCATCACCCAAGAAACGCTGGATCTGGATTTTGTCCTCGACTTCGAGATCCATGAGATTGGAAAGGCCTTCGACATGATGGCGAAATTCGTGGCGGAGGGTGCTGCGAAGTCTGGTTTTATAGTCTTCGCGTGCCAGGTGGCCATAAACACGTTCAAAGGACCCGTGATAGACCACAATTTGACGACCCATATGGCCACCTGACGTGTACTCTGCCATGATGTAAAGGGTTTTGCCAGCTTCGACACCTTTCGGGTGATATTTCACGTTTGGGGAGACAATGATGCCGCCATTAAGATCCTTGAAAAAAGCCTCCGGCAATTCGTCGGCTAATTCGCCCAGAACTTCACGCATTTCATCGATAGTCATCTTGTGCCTCCCTTCTACGCTTCTACGCTTCTACGCTACTGCTCTTCTACGCTATTGTCTTCTATGTTCGCACAATCAACGAATTCTCGCAGGTCTTTAGGCTTGGGTAGGGAACAGAATAGGTGTTGGTTGAGGCAAAAATGTGGCTCATTGAGGCAGCGATGCCACTTTTCACGTACAATAGAGCCAGAGTCAAAGGAGGCGTACCCCATGAGTGATTTTTTTGGCAAATGGTTCGACACCCGTTCAAAAGCGCAAAGAGAAGCCGACGCAAAGGCGTATCAACAAAAAGTTCTGCCCTATGGTGCTGCGCAGCGCGAGAAGCTTGCGGCTTTATTTGCAAGAATTCATTCAGTGAAGCAAAAGGACCTCCTGATGTACCAATTCCTTGTAATCAAAGAGCAAGTTTTGGGATCTGGGGGCAGTGGGGCAGGTACCATCGCTGAACAGGCTGTCGCATATTTGGCTGATGATAATAGTGAACTGGCTGCTGAGATTATGCATCACCTGACGCAAACAAAGGATCCCTACATTCGGCGCATGTCACCTGAGGACAAGGCCTTTTTCGTGAAAATCATGCTGGTGGACTTGGCGATCGACGAAGCGTTGGATTATGAAGCGGCTTTGTGAGTTAATTTTGAAGATTTCTCATCGCTGAATTAAGATAATAAGTTACGTTGGGCCAAAAACGTCGTTGTGCTACTTGTGTGTTGTTACATAAGCGTAGAAACGGGCTTATCATAGTGTTAAACGATGCAATGAAGTCCCAAATTTGAAGATTTTGGCTCGAAAACGGGTGTCAACTGCCTTTTCTCCACATACAGAGCATGTTCATAACAGCACAACGACAAAATCCGTCCACAATAATATATTACCTAAGTAATTGGTGTCCCCTTTATGCCTAGTGAGCTTACTGGCGGCCACGCAAAAACCTGAATCGACGGATATCGAGTAGAACCCACAGCCATACGAGAAATCCTTCCGCCTCCTCATCCAATAAAACCGCAAAAGATACTACCGCCTCAAAGAAATTCAAGTACAAGAATGACTTCCACTCAATCACTCCCCTTTAGCTGGCCACTTCCTGCTAGGCAGGTACAGAGATGCGGAACGAATTCTTGTATTCGTCTGTCGTTACGGTTGATATCCACAGCGGTTCGTATATTCCGTGTTGAAGTGATCCGATGGAAGGTAATCCTTGCGTTGATTTGATGTTTAGACGGAAGGGATTCTTGCGTTCGGTGCGTGTTCGGGTCGATATCGCCTAATTCAAGTGATTTTTCAGTAGCAAGGTATGCAAAACTGATAGGTAACTAGTTAAGGTGGTCAGGATCTGCAAGAATCCAAGAAATCGAAGAGGCAATCCGGGTGTAAGGCTAGAAAACATAGTGAAAACACCCCGAACAGATCGTTTTCGGGGTGTTTATAGGAACGTAGATCATCAGGTAACATGTTAAACTCGGATTGCTGTGGATCCTGACCAACGTAAGATATTGGCTATTGCTTAAGCGACCCCTTATTTACCATCAAGGCGAACATTTACCAACTAGCCCACAAAATCTACCTCCAAGGGAAACCAGACTAAGTCTTTTGAGCACCGAAAAACGTATTAGAAAAGAACCCTGTGGCAGCTAATCCAAAATCAGCCACCACAGGATTCAGCGATTTACAAATAAATGCCCTAAATGCGAAACAAAGCCCCGACAAAGCCCCAACCAAGCCCCAACAAAGCCCCAACAAAGCCCCGCCCAAGCCCACAATCACTCCGGAAAATCCGCCTCGATCACGACTGGGTAGGCAGAGGCCGGCTTCCCATCAATGAAAATCGTCGTTTCCTCCCCCATAAAGGACAAAACAAAAGGCTCAGTCGATTGGATCCCATATCCTTGCTCAATGTCCACTAAGGTTTCGCCAGGAGCAACGGTGGTGACAAGCTTGGCGCGAGAAGTCACAAGCTCTAGAGTCGGCTTCGGCGAAACGCCACCTTGCGTAACACTTAGGCTAACCGCTTCGCCCACAGTCGTCGCGGAACTGTCACCATTCGTCCAATCATAATGGACAATCAGCATCCGGCGCCCGTCCTCGTGCACGCGCACTTCCAGGTCCGTGACCTGAATCTCATTCTTCGCATCGACCGCAAAAACCTCGCCGACAGTCGCCGTTTCAGGCGGCAAGAAGGAAGTGTAAGGACTCCCATCAGGCCTCAGCCTCACTTCGTTACTGCAGGAAGTCAGGCCAAAGACGCCGGTCAAGATTCCCGCCGCCAACACAGCTAGGATTTTCTTTCTCATGATGCCCTCCCTACTTGACCGACTCACCTGAGGTCGGCGCAGCACCATCAGCAGCGCTAGTCACCGCAGACGCAGCGCCATCAGCTCCAGCTCCAGCACCAGCCGAAGCCTCAACAGCCGGCGAAGCCTCAACAGCCGGCGCTGCATCACTCGAACCGCCGCCCTGGCCGCCCTGGCCAGCCGAACCGCCCTGGCCAGCTGTGCCGGTCAATTCGCGGATTGTCAGTTCGTCCGGCTCTTCGAAGCCCGCGACCATCGTAAATACAAAGCCCAAAATGAAGCCCAGCACACAGGTCAAGACAGCGAAAATCAGGTTCCAAATCGACGCATTCTCCGATAGGTAACCCACCAAAGAAAGCAGACCCGGTGTCACAAACGAATACGACTTAATTTGGGTAATCCCAGCGAAAAGACCAGCCAAACCGCCGGCCGCCATCGCTGCATACAAGGGCTTCTTCAACGGGATCGCAATACCATAAAGAGAGGATTGAGAGATGCCAAACAAAGCCGTAATCCCCGCCGAAGCCGAATAGGATTTGTACATCGTCTGCCGCGCACGCATTGCCACAGCAAAAGACATGCCAGCCAAAGCCAAATTCGATGCCAAATTGCCGGGCAACATCACCGTGTCATAGCCAAGGGTGGCCAGGTTTTGGGTCGCCACCGGAAAGAGCGAATAGTGAGAGCCCGTCAAAACCAATAGCGGCGCCAAAGTCCCAATCAACATGGGCACCAGCCACGGCACACTATTGTTCAAGAAATTAATAAACGTCGCCAACAAATCGCCAACCCAAGTCCCGATGGGGCCAAGAATTGTAAGGCCCAGGAAGGCCGTCCCGAACAAAGTCAGGACGGGCACGAAGATCGTCTTCAAAATATTGGGAACAATCTTTTGGACGCCCTTCTCGAGGTACGACTGGATCCAAACAATCAGAATAATGGGCAAAACCGACGACGGATACCGGCTATAGGTCACCGGAATCACCCCAAAAATCGTCAGGTCCCAGCCCACCGAATTCGACCAGGAAAAGAGATCCGTTATGCTTGGGTACACCAGAAACGCTGCGATAGCCGCTGCCATGTACTGGGACGCACCAAAGACTTTGGCCGCTGAAAAAGCCAAGAAAATCGGCAAGAAGTAGAACACCGCATCGCCCATGGCATGAAGGAAAATGTAGCTGCTGCTGACCCGGGTAATGGCCCCCGTCATGAGGAGGATGTCGCGCAGCGCCTGCAGGATGCCGGCACCCACGATGATGGATAGCACAGGCTTGAAAATGCCACCGATAATGTCGAAGACCGACGAAAGAGGATTCTGCCGCTGCTTCTGAGCGGCCACACCGACGTTTGCCATGAGGATCACCTACTCATTCTTTCTAGCTATACTAGAGGGCTATCGTTAGTAACTATCTTATCAAACTTCACGAAAATGGGTAGACTGTACTTGTAAATTATCGCGTGATTTAGCGCTAATTTGGCGCATACACATGCAAGGGGAGGAAAAGCGATGAGAACCTGGGATATTACGGCTTTGGGCGAGCTTTTGATTGATTTTGCGCCGGGTGACAAGCCCTGGACCTTCGAGGCGAAACCCGGGGGTGCTCCGGCGAATCTCCTCGCCGCCGCCCAGCAGTTCGGCAGCCGCACCAACTTCATCGGCCAGGTGGGCCGCGACGCCTTCGGCGACTTCCTCATCCGCACCCTCGAGGACCACGGCATCAACTGCACTAGCGTCACGCAAACTGACGAGGCGTTCACCACCTTGGCTTTCGTCGTGCTGGCCAAAGACGGCGACCGAGACTTTTCCTTCAGCCGCAAGCCCGGTGCCGACACGCTCCTCACGCTCGATGCTCAGGCCAAAGCCCTCATCAAGGACTCTTCTATCTTCCACTTCGGTACGCTCTCCCTCACGACAGAGCTGGCCAAAGCCGCCACCCACGAGTCGGTCACCTGGGCGAAGGAACAGGATGTTTTCATCAGCTTTGATCCCAATTATCGTGCGCCGCTTTGGCCTGATGAAGCGTCCGCCAGAGAAGCGATGCGCTGGGGTGCGGCGCACGCCAACCTAATCAAACTCGGCAAAGACGAACTCCTCTTCATGTACAAGAGCCGCGATGAGGCCTACGCCATCCGCCGCCTCTTCGCTGAGCCGTCCTTACACGTAGCCCTTGTCACCGATGGTGACAGAGGCAGCGAATATTACATCCGTCAGGGGATGTCGAAAAGCAACTTGCAAAGCGGTTTCATACCAGCCTACGTACTGGGGAAAGCCGTGGACACCACAGGCGCCGGAGATATCTTCACTGGTGTGGCCCTAGCCCTTTTCCTCCAAGATTTTCAGGAGACGGCGGAGGCCGAATCGTCGCTCCTTGTTCCGCGTCTCGTAAAGCATCTCACTCCGACATTGCTGGAACGGTATTTGCCACTTGCCTCGGCGGCTGCGGCCTTATCCACCCGTAAACATGGTGGGATTTCCAGTATCCCCGATGTCTCGGAAGTCGAAGTGTTTCTCGGGGAGCAGTAGGGAAGGGAAACATCTTGCAAGTGCTATAATAGCGGTACAGCTTGCGAGAAAAAGCAGCACTTTCAAGGACCCATATCCGCAACCAACGGTTGCCAACGATTGTCAACGGTTGCCAATGGTTGGTAACCACAAGACATGAGCAAGAACAAGCGTATCTGTACAAATGAATCTGTAATTCGGAGGGATAAGCTATGGCGAAGTATGAACGTTCATTTACCGGTGATTTTCGAGAGGCACTACGCTTCTGCGAGCAGACCATCGAAGGAGGAAGCATGTCCATTAGCCTAGAAGAAAGTTCGGATCAGGCACTGGGCGATGTAAGACTCGCAATTAGGGCTTATGAACGCTACAGCTATTTAGGTGGAAACCGGGTGAGCCTTCACTTGACCCTCGCCGGACAAGGGAACCGACTCTATGTCTGTGCGATTTCGACTGGTGGCAGCCAGGCCATGTTCTTCAAGATCAATCGCTTTGGCGAGGAGTCTTTCTTGGATACACTCTCTGGTGCGTTGGATGGTTACATCGCTTCGTCCAAATGATCGACAGGTGAACGAAAAATGGGAGACACCAACAAGCAGATGACAGACTCCAACACGCAGATGACAGACGCCAACATGCAGATGGCAGAAACGAAGAAGAAACTAGGCTCCCGGCTGTGGTTGTCGCTGGTCATTTTTGGGCTGGCTGGCCAAGTGGCTTGGGTGGTGGAGAACATGTACTTCAATGTGTTTCTCTACAACACTGTGTCGACGGATCCGAATTGGATTGCTTTGATGGTCGCCATCTCGGCAGCGGTGGCGACGGTAACCACCATCTTGATGGGCGCCTTGTCTGATCGGCTTGGAACGAGGAAATGGTTTCTGGTGATTGGCTATATCCTTTGGGGCGTGTCCACCATGAGCTTTGCGTGGATCAGTGTGGATCATGTGCAAGGACTTTTCCCGACCGTCAGAAATGTAGTCGCACTTACAGCCGGCATTGTGATTCTGATGGATTCGGTGATGACCTTCTTCGGTTCGACCGCCAATGATGCCGCCTTCAATGCCTATGTCACCGACGTCACGACAACTGAAACCAGAGGGCGAGCCGAAGGCGTTTTGCAAGCCTTCCCCTTAGTGGCTATGCTCCTAGTTTTTGGCCTCCTTGATCCCCTGACAAAAAATGGCAAGTGGGACATTTTCTTCCTCCTTATTGGGGGCGCCACGCTCGTGACCGGCATTCTGGGCATTTTCCTCCTGCCGAAGGAGACCCGTCACCCCAGCCAAGAGCCTTGGGCAGAAAATCTACGTTACGGCTTCAGACCGACCGTCATTAAGGACAACCAAAATCTCTATACCGCCCTCATCCTGCTCGCGATTATTGGGGCAGGAACCCAGGTCTACATGCCCTATCTCATCATTTACATTCAAACCTATCTGGGCTACCAGGATTATGCCATCTTGTTGGGTATTGTGCTCATTGGCGCTTCTCTGATCAGCGTGCTGAGTGGACGCCTGCTGGATCGGTTCGGCAAAATTCGCCTCTACCCGCTAGCCCTCGCCATCGAAATCATTGGCCTCGTCGCCATGTATCTTGTGCGCTCCCAAGTGGCGGTGACCGTAGCCGGCGTGGTGTTCATGGCTGCAAACCTCGTGATGACGGCGATTGCGGCGGCTTTGGCCAAAGACTACATCCCCGAGGGCATGAGTGGTCGATTCCAAGGCGTGCGTATGATCGGCCAAGTGCTGATTCCCATGCTGATCGGCCCCTTCGTCGGCTCGGCGCTCATCAGAAGTTCCGGGCGGGTCTACGTGGATTTGGGCGTGGAGAAACAAGTGCCGACTCCGGCGATTTTTCTGGGGGCAGCGGTGATTTTTGTCTTCAGCCTCTTGCCCTGGCAGCGACTTCGCACGAAGCAAAAAGGAAGGTGACCCATGCTGACCCACAAGCTCTACACGCCCCACGGCGAGAAGCTTCTTGAGACTTTACGCACGAATCCCGAGGCAGAGGTGCTGCCTGAATACCCCAGGCCGCAGCTCGTGCGCGAGACCCGCTGGCTCAATTTGAATGGCTACTGGGCTTATAAGATTGACCTAGCGGAGGAGGGCGACCTCGATCCGGCCCTCGATGTGCCGGTGGAGTCCTCGCAGATGACACAGCCGATCGCACGTTTCCGGGATTTTGACCCGGATGGCGAGATTTTGGTGCCCTTCTCGCCTGAGACCTTGCTCTCCGGAGTGGAGCGGCAGGTTCTGCCGGAGAATCGGCTTTGGTACAAGCGGACCTTCACGGTCGAGGCGGAGCCGGGTGAGCGCGTTTTGCTCCATGCCGGAGCGGTCGATCAGGTCTGCTCGATTTGGGTGAACGACAAGTACGTGGGCTCCCACCGCGATGGCTACTTACCGTTCACTTTCGACATTACCGACTTCCTTTCTTCGGCCAAAGCCGCCCAATCCCTCGTTCTCGTCGCGCGTGATCCTTCCAACCGCGGCCAACTGCCCTGGGGCAAGCAAAAGCTGGAGCGAGGCAAGATTTGGTACACCCCTTCTAGCGGAATCTGGCAAACGATGTGGCTGGAAGTGGTGCCAGAAACTTATGTGGAACGGGTCAACGTCACACCTTTCTGGGAAGGGGGCGGCTTCGATTTTTCCTATTACGTGAAAAGGCAGCCAGGCGACGAGCGCCAAGCGACGACGGCCGAAATGACCTTACTAGCTGAAGGCGAAGAGGTCGCCAGGATCAGCTTGCGGGAAGGGGAAGTGGGACGGGCGACTTTGGCCCAAGCACACGCCTGGACGACGGAAGACCCCTTCCTCTATGACTGGGAACTGGCCTTGCGAAATGAGGCGGGCAAGGTGATTGACCGTGTAAGTGGCTACTGCGGCCTGCGCTCCGTGAAGCTGGGGGAGGACGAAGCGGGAAATCCTTGCATCCTCTTGAACGGTGAAGTGTCGCGGCAAATGGGGGTCTTAGACCAGGGCTACTGGAGCGATGGGCTCTATACGGCGGCTTCGGATGAGGCGCTGGTGGATGATATTCTGCTGGTGAAGAAGCTGGGCTTCAACATGTTCCGCAAGCACATCAAGATCGAACCACAGCGCTGGTACTACCATTGTGACCGCCTAGGGATGCTGGTTTGGCAGGATCTGGTGAACGGCGGGAATAGCTATGATTTCTGGGTGATTCGTGGCCTGCCGTTCGTGGGGATTCGCTTGAAAGATAAGCACTACAAGCTCTTCGGGCGAACTGGGCAGACGCCGGGCTTCCGACTGGCCGGAGCGAAAGGGCGGGCGGCCTTCCGGAAGATTATGCAAGAGACAATTGAGCACTTGCAAAACACGGTTTCAATTGTGCTGTGGACGCCATTCAATGAGGGCTGGGGGCAATTTGATGCGAAGAAGATTGCGCAAGAAGTGAGGACACTGGATCCCACGCGCCTCATTGACCATGCCAGCGGCTACCACGACCAAGGGGGACCGGATTTCAATAGTTTACATGTGTATTATAAGAAGTTTCGGCCGACGCCGGATGCACTCTTGCGGCCCTTAGCGCTCACGGAATATGGGGGCTATTCCTTGCCGGTGGAAGGGCACATGACCTCGGATCAATTGTATGGTTATCGGACCTATGAGGAGCCAAAAGCCTACCAGGAAGCGGTGGTCCGCCTGATGGAAGAGGAACTTCTGCCAGTCAAGCAGTTGACCGCTGCGGTCTATTCGCAGCTCAGCGATGTGGAAGATGAGATCAACGGGCTTATCACCTACGACCGCCGTGTGAACAAATGGGCGGACGAAGAGGGGGCTGCGAATCTTCGCGCGATTAATGAGACGTTGATTTACGGGGAGGAATGACTGAGATTCTTTAAAATTTCTTGGGAATTCGACATTTAGCACATATGTGCATAATAATTAGCTTGTCCATAACTCATCTTTGAATTACACTAAGCTTAACTGTCAAGCTGTACTGGAAAAATGAGAGAAATTTCATAACTTCTGTACGTATTTTACAAGGAGGAGCATATGCCAAACAAACAGGTTCTGATTGACGTTCTTCAACACAAACCGACCGACCAAATACCATGGGTGCCATTTTCAGGAGTGCACTCGGGCAAGCTAGTTGGTTATAACGCCCGGGAAGTTTTACAAGATGGCGATAAGCTATTACAAGCTTTACTTGAAGTACACAAGATTTACAAACCTCACGGCCAACCTGTTACATTCGATCTTCAGCTTGAAGCTGAAACGCTCGGCTGTGAACTCGTGTGGGCAGATTTTGCACCACCGTCTGTTAAGACACACCCTCTGGCTGATTCAGAAGAGATTGTAGTTCCCGGTGATGATCAGATTCCGAGTGAATCATCAGGAAGAATTCCGATGGTTCTTGATGTCACCCGTCGTTTTAAAGAAGCAGTAGGTGATGACACATTGCTCTATGGAGTTATTTGTGGCCCATTCACTTTAGCTGCACATCTTCGTGGCAATGATCTATTCATGGACATGTATGATGATGAAGATGCTGTCGAAGCTCTCATGGATTTCACTCGTAAAGTCGTGGAGAAAATGTCAACGATGTTTATTGAGGCTGGCATTGATGTACTTGCAGTAACGGATCCCCTTATTTCTCAGATTTCTGTTAGCCACTTTGAGCAGTTTGTGAGCGGACCTTATGAGAAAATTTTTACAACGATAAGAAATTTAGGTAAATTCTCATCTTTCTTTGTTTGTGGTGACGCAACTCGTAACATTGAAGCAATGTGCAAAACCAACCCTGATTCCATTTCTGTCGATGAGAATGTGAATCTCGTAGAAGCGAAAAAAATTGCAGATAAGTTTAATGTCACAGTAGGTGGTAACATTCCACTCACAACCGTTATGCTCCATGGTAATCAGCTTGATAATATGAAGTATGCACTTGAGTTAATTGACTCATTACCTAGCAAAGGAAATTTTGTCTTAGCTCCTGGATGTGACATGCCGTACGATGTTCCGATTGATAATACAATTGGCGTTTCTATGGCTGCGTGGCAACCCGAACAATCACGTCAAATGATTGAAAACTATGTTGCTGTCGAGGAAGACATTGATGTCGAACTGCCAGATTATGCAAACCTTGAAAAACCATTAGTTGAAGTTTTTACACTGGATTCTGCAACTTGCGCTGCTTGTACCTATATGAAATCTGCTGCTGATGAAGCGAAAGATGATTATGGCGACAAGATCGACATGATTGAGTACAAGTATACAATCAAGGAGAATATAGCACGGATGAAGAAAGTGGGCGTTGCACACTTACCTTCCATCTATATTAATGGTGAGCTTAAGTTTTCTTCAATTGTCCCAAGCAGAGAGATCTTGGAACAAGCTATTGAAGATGCATTTTAACTCAGTTCAACAATAATATGACTCTTGGTACCCCGTAGTCCATGAGGAGACGGGGTACTGTTTATCTACTGGAGGATTGTCATGAAGCAAAAAGATCTTTACTTGATTACCGGATTCCTAGGTTCAGGCAAGACGACTGCATTGCGAGAGTTGGCTCGTTTTTTTGTGGATAAAAAACTTGCTTATGTTATTAATGAGTTTAGTGGTCGAAGCGTAGATGCAAATTTGGTAGACGACTTGTCCGGTTTGATAGAAGAGATTAATCATGGGTTAATCTCCTGTGTGTGTAAGTTACCAGAGTTTGAAGAAAAGCTAGCTGAATTAGCAAAGATGGATTTAGATGCTGTTATGGTCGAAGCATCCGGCCTTGCTGATCCAACACAAATTCGAGAAATCATGAGACAGACTGATCTTGCTCAATACAACTTTCGCGGGGTAATTTGCTTACTAGATGCGAAAAGGTTTCACTCAGTGAGTAGAACATCTCGAATTGTTCTTAAGCAAGTTGCTGTGGCAGATTTAATTATTTTGAATAAAACAGATATAGCATCACCTGCGGAGGTTGCAGATATTAAGCGCCAAATTGAGCTTATGAAACCAAGGGCTACCTTAATAAGTACGAGTTATGCACAGTTGCCATTCTCTGATAGCTCAGAATTTCATGAAGTTATGGCGAAGCAAGCAGAGATGCCTCTATCTGAAGATGAACTTAAGAAACCAGGTTTCCCACGGGACTATGATGTTAAGCGTATTGCTGTTTCTGTGAAGAAGGAGACAACTCCTTCACAAGTGGAGCATTTCTTAAAACTGATTGCTGATGACACCTATCGAGTAAAAGGACTTGCCCGCTTGTCCGATGGCAAAGTTTGGTATGCCAACTGTGTTGGGCCAAACGTCGAATTACTTGAATTTCGAAAGAAAGTTCGCGATGAAGAAGGATTAAATTATCTCTACATCCTTTATGATACGACATTTAATACAGAAGAAGTTGTTGCAACATCAGTGGTGTCTTTTAATGATTTGCTTAGTATTGAATCGATTGAGTAGTTCAATTGAAGATCCTTGAGGAAAAGACATGTCAACCGAACCAGGCAATACATTCCATTTATATTTTCAAACGACAAATAAAGTTCTAGTTGGTGAATTCGCTGTTGGAATGACACTTCTTGATGCAATAAGACGTTTGGGATATTTGGACTTACCTGCTATCTGCGGTGGTAGAGGCACATGTAAGAAATGCCTAGTCGATGTTGATGTGTATGGGCGAGTGTTGGCTTGTCAGACTAGACCCAATCAAACAGTAAGGGTTAAACCAGTGATTGACGACTTAACTGTGAGTCGTTTGAGTCAACTTGAGATTCAAGCTGCCCTACCGGATTATTCATGGGGAGATAATCTCCCAGATACCATATCCGGACTTCCTGCTCCTCATAATGCGATTGCCATTGACATTGGAACAACAACGATTGCTGCTGTTTTATTAAATTTAGATAGTGGTGAGCTCCTTGGTGAGCAAAAAGCTCGTAACCATCAAAGAAATTTTGGTGCGGATGTTATCTCTAGGATTCAATATTCAAATGAACATGGTCTAGAGATACTCAGTGGGTTACTGCAAAATCAAATCTTGGACATGATTACGTCACTACTTATAGACACTGGGCTTGATGAAAATGCGATCAGTGCGTTGGCTATTTGTGGCAATACAACTATGGAGCATTTTTTAACTGGCCTATCACCTAGCGGGATCGGAGTTTCTCCTTTCACAACTCAATCTCTTTTTGGCAAAGAGATATCTGCAGATCAGATCGGCTTAAAGATGATCCCAAATAAAAAGGTGTATCTCTTACCGGCTATCGCTGCTTATGTTGGTGGTGATATTAGTGCTGCAGTCCTATGCTCCGGGATGTACCGCAAGAAAGAAATCTCTTGTCTACTAGATATCGGAACAAACGGAGAGATGGTAATCGGTTCAAGTCAGAAGATCTATGCTTGCGCAACTGCTGCAGGACCTGCGTTTGAAGGAGCAGAAATAGAACAAGGGATGATGGGTATTCCCGGGGCCGTTAGTGAAGTTCGATTTGTACCGGGTTCTGATCAAGTTTTTCAATATCAAGTGATTGGTAATGTCATGCCACAAGGGTTTTGTGGATCAGGCTTGATTGACATGCTGGCAGCCTCACTAGAGGCTGGACTCTTAGAGGATACAGGAGCAATTGCAGATCGGTCGGAGATTTGCTCCGACCTGCATCGTTATTTAGCAGAAGATAGAATTTTTCTAGACCCCGAAAAAAATATCTATATAACGCAGAAAGATATTAGGAAACTTCAGGTTGCAAAGGCCGCAATCTGTGCAGGGCTTCGCTCAATGTTGGAAGAGATAAGGATGACACCACAAAATGTAGCAACCTTCTATTTAGCAGGTGGTTTTGGAAGTGCAACGAACGTAAGCAGTCTTGCTACGATAGGTATGATTCCTCATGATTTTTCTGATAAAGTATCGATTTTGGGGAATGCGGCTTTGTCTGGGACTGTACTTAGCATGGCCTCAAGTGGAGCAAGAGAAGAGCTCGATTCCATACAAAAGAACTGTACCTATATTGAACTATCTTCATACAAGGCCTTCGCTGATCATTATATTGATTCCATGTTGTTTGAAATATGGTAATTACTCGAGTAGGACACAGCTTGTAAAAGCGATCGTGCGAGGTCCGTAGTAGTATTTAACATTATTCTTTTCACATACTTGACTAACAAAGAGCCCTGCAGCTTCCATAGATGGGAAAGCTAAATCAGGAAACCGACAAGGAGAATCAGGATAGGTGCATGTTTGGCACAGCTTACATGCACCAGCAGTCATAGGGAATAGTGAAGGGTATTGAACTTGCAATTGAGCGAAAAAACGCATGAACTGGTCTTGGTGTAGCACCTCTGTTTCCAGCATAGTTTCAATGTCAAAATCATCATCAAGTTGAGCGATATGTTGCAAAATAAAGCCTTTATTATATGATTTTATGCGGTAACGTAGCTCATCTAGCGTGCCACAAGCAGGTGGACATGTCCATTGCTTACCTACCATTTGACATTTGCCTGATTCGCACATGTCGCGTATGCTTTGAAGAGGCTCCAAAGTGTTGATATCTAGTGGAGCAATAGTAGAAAAACCCAATATTTGTAAGGCTAGAGCCATGATTGACTCATCATCTACTCTCTCTTCAGCACTTTGGGCGGATCTGATTTTTCTTAGTTCATTAGCTGAAACCATGGTGGTACCTCAATAACTAACCTAATATGCATCGAATGATGCAGTCAATACAGCAACATATTCTATTGATGATTGGTTGTTGCATGCAAATCAGTCAGAATGCTATTCAATAACTTGTCACTAAAATTAATGAAATGAGAACTCGGAATGATTTCATTGCTGATAATATGTATCTATTATACAAGAAATGTCGCTAAAGGAGTCATTTCGTCAAATCAACCCTTTCGACACAACGGATATATTAGTATTTTTGGTTGAATAATATTGTAAATTAAATTTGAATTGAGCATTGTGCTTCAAAAACAGTGAATTTATTGTTCAACATAACCAATGGTTCAGGCACATATGTTCCGATTTAGGGCTAACTGATTGAATTTTTTCTGTACACACATATAATGGTTTGGATGTCAAAACACAAAAATAGGGCTAAAAGGGCTTGCAAGATGTA
>CAZCLL010000036.1:17426-18383 GCA_964499555.1 uncultured Fastidiosipila sp. | reverse complement strand
GCCGGCTTCGTGGTCTTCGAAGCAGAGGGGCTTCTCACAGAGAACATGTTTGCCTTGGAGGAGGAGGGCTTTCACCATTTCGTAATGGCGGCCGGGCGGGGAGCAAACGTGCACGACATCCACGTCAGAACGCAGGACATCGGTGGGGTTCGTGGTCGCAGCCGGGATGTGAAAGTCCTTGGCAAAACGCTGGGCTCTGGCAAGGTTTGTGCCTTGGACAAGGGCTAGATTCACGCCGAGTTCGCGCAAGATTCGGGCGTGCGTGCGGGCGATGTTTCCGGGGCCGATGATGGCGGCTTTGATGGGTTTCACGTGGGGTTTGGCTCCTCCTTCGATTATTTGAGATGCCTTGTGCTGGCCAAAGCCGCCGGTCGCAAGCAAACGCCTTTACTTGCGCAGTTCGCCGGAGCTGGCGAGCTCGACGAGGGATTTGGCGTAAGGGGCTTTGGCAATGCCTTTTTCCGTGATGATAGCGCTGATGTTTTCTGCGGGGGCGACATCAAAAGCGGGGTTGAAGACCTTGACGCCAGCGGGGGCGGTGAGGCGGTCGCCGAAGTGCCGCACCTCGTCGGGGTCACGTTCTTCGATGGGGATTTCATCGCCGGTGGCCAGGGAGAAGTCAATCGTGGAGAAAGGCGCAGCGATGTAAAAGGGGATGTTGTGGGCTTTCGCCAGGATGGAGAGTTGGTAGGTGCCGATTTTGTTGGCGGCGTCGCCGTTGGCTGCGATCCGGTCCGAGCCGACAATGACGGCTTGGACTCGGCCTTCGCGCATGACTTGCCCGGCCATGTTGTCGGTGATGAGCGTGACGTCGACGCCGGCTTGCTCCAGTTCCCAGCAGGTGAGGCGGGAGCCTTGGAGGAGAGGGCGCGTTTCGTCTGCGTAGACTTTGAGGTGTTTCCCTTGCTCTTGCAGGATGTAGATGGGGGCAAGTGCGGTTCCGTATTCGGAGGTGGC
>CAZCLL010000036.1:16609-17377 GCA_964499555.1 uncultured Fastidiosipila sp. | reverse complement strand
TAGAGGCCGATGGAACGGCAGGATTCGATGTCTTCGGCCAAAACTTGTTCGGCTTCGTATAGGAGTCCGGCTTTTGCCTCCTCTTGAGTCATGAATTGTAATTGTCTGGCGCGCTCTTTGATCCGCTCGGCTGCCCAGAAAAGGTTGTAGGCAGTGGGCCTCGCGGTGGTGATGTAATCCGCCGAGCGGTCGACGATTTCGAGGAAACCGTTCCATGTTTTGAAGGACTCAGGCTTGACACCCAAGTAGATGCCGAAGGCGGCGGCAATGCCTAGGGCCGGCGCTCCGCGGACTTCCAAAATCTTGATCGCCTGCCACATTTCTTCAATGGTATGGATCGTCAGTACTTTGTACTCGGCAGGAAGTAAGGTCTGCGCAATGATCTTGACCTCGCCTTTTTCAAACCAAATGGGCTTCGTTTTCATATAAACCTCCTACAAGTCGCCTGTCTTCATTCTACCTGATAAGAGAGAAGGCAGAGCGTGAGGTCTGCCTTCGAAGATGTAGCGGTAGAAGTGGGTGGTCTGCGGCTTTGGCCTAGAGAACCAGGACGGATGGTCAGCCCTGGTCGAAGGGGATGCCGGAGGCCTTCGGGGCACGGGAATTCTTGGAGCTGAAGACCAGGATGATGAGGGTGGCTAAATAAGGGATCATCTTATAGATGTAGCCGTCGATCCGGAGCGAAACGAGCCAGGGAATCGAGGAATAAACGGCGGACAAGGTCTTCATGAAACCGAAGAATAAGGCCGCGCCGGCGATTCGCCAGGG
>CAZCLL010000036.1:2817-16599 GCA_964499555.1 uncultured Fastidiosipila sp. | reverse complement strand
ATTGGCCGAAAATCAGGACCGCCAGCGCGAGGAAACCGTAGCCGGAAACGCTCGCCCGGAACTCGGTGGAGGTGGTCACTACGAAGATCAGGCCGCCCAAACCGCCCAAAGCACCGGAGATCAACACGCCAGTATAGCGCATCTTATAGACATTGATGCCGACGGACGCCGCTGCGTGCGGATGCTCCCCGCAAGCTCTAAGGCGCAGGCCGAAACGGGTGCGATAGAGGACAACCACGGACACGACCAAAATCAGCCAGCCCAGGTAGGTGGTCAGGTACGTTTTCTGGAAAAGCAGCGGGCCGATGACCGGGATGTCGCCTAGAAGCGGCACTTTGTTGATCAGGAAGGTGTTCATGAACATGATCTGTGATGTGCCTGATGTTTGAATCATGCGAGCCAGGAAGATGGCCAAAGCCGGCGCCAACATATTAAGTGCGGTACCGCTGATGGTTTGGTCGGCTTTGATGTTGATGGCGGCATAGGCATGGAGGAGTGAGAAGGTTGCGCCGGCCAACATGGCGATGAGGATCGCCAGAATCAGAAGGAGCTGGCCGGACAGGGTGTTTTGCATGAAGTTGATGAAGAGAATCGAAGCGAAACCGCCCCAAATCATAATGCCTTCAAGGGCGATGTTCACGACACCTGAGCGCTCCGAATACATGCCGCCTAGGGCCACAATCATCAGAGGGATTGTGAAAAACATGGTTTGCTGAATGATGAAATAAAACTGATCCATTACTTCTCCACCCTCTTTCTATTTTGGACCTTCTGCAGCCAGGCGGTGATGCCGTTGGCGAATGCGGCGAAGTAGATGATCGTCGCGGTGATGATTTCGACAATTTCCGGGAAGAAGCCCGACAGTTGCATGTACGAGCCCCCCACTTGAATGTAGGCGATGAAGAAGCCTGCGAAAATGGCGCCCAACGGATGCGAGCGTCCCAAGAGGGCGACCGAGATTCCGGTGAAGCCTTCCGGCCGCAAGATGTCTTCCACGTAGAGGTAGTTTCCGCTACCCGCCAGGTAGAGGAGTCCTCCGCCTAAGCCGGCCAAAGCCCCCGCAATCACCATCGTCAGGATCATGTTCTTTTTCACGTTGATTCCAGCGTAGAGGCTTGCGTCGCGATTGAAACCGACGGCTCGCAGCTCGTAGCCGAAAGTGGTTTTTGTGATCACGATGTAGACGACAATGCCGGCCAAAATGGCGATCAGAACCCCGCCATTAATCATGGAACCGGGGAAAATCGTGTCCAAACCAAACTTCGGCACAATGGCTGTCGCCGCTACCGGCAAGGAGCGATTCGTCAAGCGGTGGTACACATTGTCACGGATGAGCATGTTGACCACATACATGCCGATGTAATTGGTCATGATGCAGGTGATGACTTCGTTGACGTTGAAGAGGGCTTTTAAGATGCCCGGAATGGCACCCCAAAGTGCGCCGAAAAGCATCGCCACCAGAAGTCCTACAACCCAATGAACGGAGCCCAGTTGCCCTAATTTCACTCCCACAATGACCGCACCGGCCGCTCCCATGGTGAACTGGCCGGTTGCGCCGATATTGAAGAGATTACATTTAAAGGCAAAAGCCACCGACAAACCGGTCATAATGATCGGCGTTGCGTAATAGAAGACGTTGCCGAAATCCTTGAGGCTTTGCACGCCGCCGCCTAGAAGCCAGCTGAAACCTTGCAGGGCATTGGCGGCATTGGTGATGAAGAGTATCAGGAGGCCGACCAGGAGGCCGCCCAAAATCGAGACGGCAGAGGAGACCGGTCCCGAGAAACGCATGAGTGAGAATTTCTTTTTGTCGTTCATCCGTCTGTCGCTCATCCGTTCACCTCTGTTTTCTTGGCTGGTGTTTGGCTGTTGGTCGTGTTACTTGCCTTGCTGCTGTCCATACGTTTTGCGCCTGCCATGTAGAGGCCGAGCTCGTTTTCTGTGACGTCTTCCGGCTTCACATTGGCGACGATTTGGCCCTCAAACATGACCAGAATGCGATCCGCCAACTGCATGACTTCATCCAATTCGAAAGACACTACCAAGACCGCCTTACCAGCATCACGCGCAGCCACAATTTGCTTATGCATGTACTCAATCGCGCCGACATCCAAGCCTCTTGTCGGCTGAACGGCCAACAAGAGATCCGGATTGATCGATAGACTCCTGGCAAAAACCGCCTTCTGCTGATTACCACCAGACATATTCCCGGCTCTTGTCACCGCCCCTTCACTGGTGCGGATATCAAATTGCTCGATCAGAGCATTGGTATAGTCCAGGATCTCTTCCTTCTTGATGAAGCCATTACGCTGGAAACGAGGCTCAAAGTATTGGAGCATCACCATATTTTCAGCGAGTGAAAAATCCAAAATCATCCCGTGCTTATGGCGGTCTTCCGGGACATGGGAAAGGCCATGCGTGTTGCGATAGCGAATCGATTTACGGGTCACGTCTTCCCCATTCAAAAGGATCTTGCCTTGCGTCACCGGAGCCAAACCGCTAATCGCATAAATCAATTCGGACTGGCCGTTTCCGTCAACACCGGCTAAGCAGACGATTTCGCCAGCTTTGATTTCTAGACTCAAGTCGTTCACGCGATCTCTGGCGGAGAGCTCACTCTTCACCGTCAAGTGTTCGACTTGTAGGATCGTAGCCCCTGTATCCTGAGGCTCTTTTTCAATGTCCAGATTGACCTTGCGGCCCACCATCATTTCGGACATTTCTTCCACGGTGACATCGGACACATTGACCGTGCCAATGCCTTTGCCGCGCCGTAAAACCGTCACGCGATCCGCCACGCGTTTTATTTCTTCGAGTTTATGCGTGATGAAGAGGAGCGATTTTCCTTCGTTCGCCAGATTCTTCATGATGAGCATTAACTCGTCAATTTCTTGGGGAGTAAGCACCGCTGTAGGCTCGTCGAAAATCAAAATTTCGTTGTCACGGTAGAGCATTTTCAGAATCTCTACACGCTGTTGCATACCGACGGTAATATCAGAGATCAGTGCGTCCGGATCAATTTTCAAGCCGTAAAGTTCAGAGAGGGCCATCACTTTAGCCTTCGCCTCGGACTCTCGGAGAAAGCCGTTCATTGTCGTTTCCGCACCTAAAATAATATTTTGTAAAACTGTAAAATTTTCCACCAACATAAAATGCTGATGGACCATGCCGATCCCTAAGTCATTGGCTTCCTTGGGACCTGTAATCTGTGCCGTCTTTCCACGGAGTTTGATCTCGCCACTTTCCGGGTGATAAAGACCGAAAAGGACATTCATCAAAGTGCTCTTACCAGCACCATTCTCGCCTAAGAGGGCGTGAATTTCGCCCTTCTTCACCTGCAAGGTCACGTGATCATTCGCGATGATACCGGGAAACTCCTTCACGATATCCAGCATTTCAATAATGTAATCCAAGTGGGCCTCCTAGTAGGCTTCGCTTATGAATCTGCGTCACACGTGGCGCATGAAAGGGAACGAAGTGGCAAGCTTTCGGGCTCGCCACTTCGTCTCTCTACTTCTTACTTGAATTCTTGTACGGTAACCGCGCTCAAAGGAAGTGCAGTCACTTCTTTTTCTGTGTCGTTGTCGATCTCATACGTACCGTCAACAATCTTGGCGTACAGGTCATCATACTGTGCCTGGTCGAAGGTCTTCCATTTGGAAGTAGCCATCGGCAGACCAACACCGTCATTGTGGACGTCGAAGGTCGTGACATGGCCGCCATCCCAAGTACCGTTATAATGGGTTTCGATCGCCTGATAGACTGAGTTGCCGAGTTCTTTCATCGCCGAAGAAATGATCGTCTCAGATTCCGGAGACTGGTCAACGTCAACACCGATCACGAATTTGCCTTCGCCGGCTGCTTCTGCCGCACGCATAACCGAGGTACCGGTCCCGCCGCCAGCAGCGAAGATCACTTCTGTCCCAGACTGATACCAGGAAGCCGCTTGCGCCTGTTTCTCCGGTTTCGCATCGAAGTCACCCGTGTAGTTGTACTTGATTTCAATCGAACCCGCTGCAAGGCCCATTTCTTCTGCCGCTACTTCAGCGCCTTGAACGAAACCATGACCGAAACGGATAACGGCAGGAACCGCCATACCGCCCATGTAGCCGAGCTTCGTGTAGCCATCCTTCACTGCAGCGTAACCAGCCATGAAGCCAGGTTGCTCTTCAGCGTAAAGAATCGGCATGACATTCTCGTCCGTTCTGTACGTTGCATAGTCCGCGGTGTGTGGCTCACCGTCCAGCAAGATAAAGTGAACGTCCGGATAAATAGACTGCGCATCGTAGATCGCCGCTTCAAACAAGAAACCAGGCGTAACGATAACTTTTGCGCCACCCTGGACAGCCAGGCTGATCGCCTCTAAGTACGCCGCGTCCGAAACCGCAGAAGGTCTGTAATACAGATGAGAAATGTTGTGCTCTTCTGCATACTTCTTCATGCCTTCCCAAGAACCTTGGTTGAAGGACTTATCATCGATCGTGCCCGCGTCCGTGATCAGAGCCAGTTCAACACCACTGGTCGGTGCAGGTGTAGTACCCTCCTCGCCAGTCGTCTCAGCAGGATCTGTCCCTTCCGGCTCATCCGTCCCCTCAGGAGCGGTCGTGCCAGCAGGTGTCGTCTCAGGAACCGTAGTACCCTGATTGTTGTTGCAGGCGGCCAAAGGCAGCAGTGTCATAATAAACACCAATGCAGTTGCCAAAGCTTTCTTCATACTTATTCCTCCTAATGAATGGTCTGTCAGCATGGCATAAAAATAAGATTCAAAGTTGCCGCCGGGCTAACCCTGCTAAGGGATTTCATTTGATGCGGCAGATCTCAAATCTCATTCTCCTGTCTATGCATCCAGCCTTCTGACCATCATGCCGAGCCTCCCCGGCACGTGAATCATCCATCGAACCGGCCGCAAGGAAGGATCTTCCTCCCGACCTACCTATAATGTAACACTTGGCGGCAAGTATTTCAATTTACACATGGATTCTTTGTAAAAATTCATCAATTCTGACATTATGGCAGTTTTACTGCTTGCCATTTGGTAAATTTAATCTCCACTTAACAATTCTCGTACGCAAGTTGCGGTACAATAGTCGCCGTGTTTCGGCCTCATCTTCAAGTTCCCTTGGCCAAAGCCGCCTCATCCCCCTTTTATCCCCTATTTAAAGGTGCTTGTTCTCTTTCTCTTACGCCTAATGTTATCTAGCCAATACAATCACCATTATCTTTCCAATGTAAAATTCTGACACATTTCATAACTAAGTCTTAACTTCAGCATGTTCGCTGTTAATAATTCGGTTTCGTAGAATTACAGTTTGCTCAGAAATTTTCAAAATTTTCATGGACATTTTGCTTCCATTTCTGGACTATCTCTCACTTAATCGACATCTTTTGTCTAAATTGTTGATATTCTCCATTTACATCAAGTAAATATTCGTCGATTAAGAACGAGATTTTTTCTTATTTTTGACTTAAGATAATTTTAAGAAATTTATCTCAGGTGCACAACAAGTACCGCAATTTACCCCAAACATAGTAGCGAAATAACCAGAACAACGTACATATTTGTAGGAGAGTTTTTATGGGCAAATTTCCCTTTCATGGATCACGGAGAACCGTCAAAAGAGTCGTCAGCGCAGCACTCGGACTTGCTACCCTAGTCGTAAGTATTAGTTTTCTTAGTAAGCACGACGTGTTTCGAGCCATTTCGGCAGTTGTGGAGGTGACCGATGTGAGCGAACCAGGTGTTTCCCTCGATTTCCTCCTAAACCGCGCTGGCGAAGAAATCCATGATGAAGCGAATAATTTAGTTAGTGGAACCACACTTGATGATCAGCCAAGCATCATCAATTCGGGCAACAATTCCCCTTCTACCCTTTTCGAAGCAGAGCACATCGCCGACATTGATACCAATCGCCTCGCCGAAACAACAGAAGCGCTGGAAGTAACATCAACAACTACCGAACCGGTTGATTCCGAGCCTGTTGTTACTGAGCCAGTTGTCACTGAACCAGTTGCTACTGATCCGGTTGCGACAGAACCAGTTGCGTCAGAAGCGCCAAGTACTCCGACCACCACGCGCCCCACAACAGCTGCCCCAACACCAACGCCTCGTCAAACAACAACTAGACCTACAACGGTTAGACCTACAACGGCTAGACCAACAACGGCCCGCCCGACAACTGCCAGACCGACAACGGTGGCTGCAACACCAACCCCTCGCCCGACGACAACCACACGTCCCACCACGACAGCCCCAACACCAACCCCTCGTCCTACAACAGCGGCCCCTACACCAACCCCTCGCCCTACGACGACTGCAAGACCCACAACTGTAGCGCCGACGCCAACCCCTCGCCCGACAACCGTAGCGCTGACGCCGACACCTGTACCCACAACCACGGCAAGGCCAACCACACCTGCTCCAACCCCAACACCTGTTCCGACACCCGTGCCGACAACGACTGCAGCACCGACCTATCAATACAGCAGCCAATACCGGAACGATATTTTGTACTATACAAATCTCGAGCGTACCTCACGAGGCTTAGCGCCTTTGAGCGGAGCCAATGGTGCTGTGAATGCCGCAGCGCAGATCCGAGCAGAAGAAATTATTATCTCTTTCTCGCACACAAGGCCTGACGGACGCAAAGGTATGACGGCACTTAAAGACGCCGGCGCAGGCGGCTACACCTATGCTGGCGAGAACTTAGCTTACAACTATACCGGCGTTCACAGCGCACAAGATACAGTCAAAATGTGGATGGGCTCTTCCGGTCATAAAGCCAACATTCTAAACCCAAACATGAAAACCCTTGGCGTAGGCTATGTCTCCTATAACGGCACCGCCTATATCTCACAACTCTTTATTGGCTGATACACATCGATTCGAATCGATTCTAATCAGAAGACCGCGGGCAATCGTCCCTCGGTCTTTCTTTTTGCGTAGAGATGAGGTTTGGCTTGGTTTGGTTTTGCTTGGTTTTGCTTGGCTTGTGGCTCAGCTGTAGCCGCAACCTACTCATCATGCGACCAAGCTTGCACATATCTCCAAATTTGTAGATATGTGCAGTTCGCAGCAGGCCACCGAAAGACCGGATTGGGATCGCTTGAGAGAAATGACTGGATGGCGTAGGCAAAATGCCCTTTCACATCTTTAGTAATATGTTGGATGGACAAAACTCGTCTCCATCCGAATTCAACATATTATCCGTCTCTACTTTTCCCTGAAAACAAGCCCAAAACATCCCGATCAGGGGTATTTTGAAGTGATTTTCTGCTTGCCTCAGTCTAAAACTCGTCACGATCTTGGATCGAGACGAGTTTTGTCCACATTACCATGTTATATGTGTATTTTCCCCACCTTATTCTCTAAAAAGTACTAGAATTCGAGGGATATCAAGCCGAACACGCACCGAACACAAGAATCTCTTCCGCCAAAACCTCAAATCAGCGCAAGGATTACCCTCCACTAGATCGCTTCAGCCATCGAACCAACAAACCGCTGTGGATATCCACCGCAAATCCAGACCGGTGCAAGATTTTCTTCCACGTCCTACTGCCTGCGTAGTAGCCTTCACACAGCTAACAGCAAGTTTGCTGTTAGTGGTAGCCACTCTCATAATTTATTCTCAGTCGGTAGTCATTCTCGCAGTTTATTTTAAGAGTAGCGGAAGGATCTCTTGCATCGGCTGTAGGTTCAACTCGATATCCGTCGATTCAAAGTTCTTCGAGACGCCGAGAGCATAGTAGATTAAGAAAGCGACTCGTCGGATGATAGGTATGGAGCAAAGCCTATACACCATCTCAATTGTCGTGTTGATTTTTGATTAAATCCGGTATTAGAGGCGCAAAGAGACATACACCACTTCAATTATCGTGTTGATTTTGGATTAAATCTGGAATTAAGGGGGCAAAGAGCCATACACCACCTCAATTATCGTGTTGATTTTTGATTAAATCCGGTATTAGGGGGGCAGAGAGCCATATACCATCTCAATTGTCGTGTTGATTTTGGATTAAATCCGGAATTAAGGGGGCAAAGAGACATACACCACCTCAATTGTCGTGTTGATTTTGGATTAAATCTGGAATTAGAGGGGCAAAGAGACATACACCACCTCAATTGTCGTGTCGATTTTGGTTTAAATCCGGAATTAGAGGGGCAGAGAGCCATATACCATCTCAATTGTCGTGTTGATTTTGGATTAAATCCGGAATCAGGGGGCAGAGAGCTATATGCCACTTCAATTGTCGTGTTGATATTGGATTAAATCTGGAATTAAGGGGGCAAAGAGCCATACACCATCTCAATTGTCGTGTTGATTTTGGTTTAAATCCGGAATTAGGGGGGCAGAGAGCCATATACCACTTCAATTGTCGTGTTGATTTTGGATTAAATCTGGAATTGAAGCATTTTCCCTCGCTACAGAATATATTACTCTGGATAGAATCTTAAGACTGTAGAATCCAAAGGGTCTCAAGGATCGGAAGATGCGAAACATCAAACAAAGACCCCAGCAAAAAAACCAACAAAATCTCAACCAAAGACCCCGTGCAAAAAAACCCAGAAAAAACTCAAACAAAAACCCCAACAATAAAAAACCTCAGCGACAAATCCAAACAAAACCCCAACACAACAAAACCACAAAACCCTAACCACAAAACCCTAACAACAAAACCCCAACACAACAACCCCAAACCACCGCGTACAGAACACCCAACGCACACAAACACCTTCGTCTATAATGTGAGCTAACTCACTTGTTCTAGGGAGGCTAGCCTATGTCCGCGGAGACGGGAACGACTACGACCTGGCGAACGAACACGCAACGAATCAAATGGCTAATGGTAACAGGCATCGCCGTGCTTTTTCTGGTGGCGGGGCTTTTATGGCAAGAGCCTGCGAAGCTATTTCGGGGATTGCTCAAAATCAATGTGCACCCTTCCCTTTTGCTTTCGGATTACATTGAAATTGGTGGCCTCGGGGCTGCGCTTTGGAATGCAGCACTGGTAATGTTGGGGCAGCTCCTCGTCTTGCGACTCTGTCGGATTCCGCTCGCCGGGATTCATTTGGCGGTCGTGATTTTGGTGGGTGGCTTCTCGCTCTTTGGGACCAATGTGCTGAACTCGATTCCCATTGTGCTCGGAGCTGCGCTCTACGGCAAACTCACAAAGAAGCGCTTTACAGACGTAGCAACTGCGACCTATTTAGGGACAGCGCTAGGGCCGTTTGGAAGTATTATTGCCTTTGGCCTGGGGCTCCCACCTGCCCTATCCATACCGCTGGGCTTCCTGACCGCTATCGTAATTGGATTTTTCGTACCGCTTTTGGCGGCGACGGGCATGCGCCATCATATGGGTTTTACGCTCTATAACATCGGTTATATTTCCGGTGTAATCGGCATGATTGGAACAGCCGTCCTGCGGATGTTTGGCTTCGAAGTGAATCCCTTGAGCATTCTCCACGACGATCACGTGGGGCATTTCGTCGGGCTACTCGCAATACTCTTCGCAAGCTTGATCGTGTTCGGCCTCCTACTAAATCAAGGAAAAATGCGCTCATATTTGGGATTACTCGCTAATAGCGGGCGATTACCCACGGATTTCGACACGTTATTTGGGACAGGGACCACCTTCTTCAACATTGGCGTGATGGGTCTTCTCTCGATTCTTTACGTTTACTTGACCAAAGGCCCCTTTAACGGCCCTGTCCTAGGTGGCATCCTTTCGGTGGCGGGTTTTGCTGCGCTGGGGAAGCATCCGCGAAATGCCATCCCTGTGATGGCGGGCGTTTGGCTTGCGGCTTTTGTCAGCCCGATCATGAGTCCGGGCGATACATCAGCGCTTCTGGCTGCTCTTTTCGGGACAACGCTGGCCCCCATTGCAGGTGAATATGGCGTCTTGGCGGGCGTGGTTTCGGGCTTCCTGCACACAGCACTGGTTGGCAATGTCCTCGGGGCTCATGGGGGCGTGAATTTGTATAACAATGGCTTCTCTTCAGGCTTCATTGCCTCGGTGATGGTGCCCCTCTTCCAACACCTCAGAGAGCGCAAAGAAAAGCCCCACCAGGCCAAAGACGGTGAGGCCACCTAAGCGCTAAGCGCTACGTGCTACGTGCTATGTCCTGTAGGCCAAAGACGGAGAGGCCACTCATAAAAACCAAAAAACCCTACTTCAACTCATACCCAGCATCCAGCAAAATCTTGCTGACTTCGTCGGGCTTGTCGACCTTCAGGACCATGCCGGCTTGGGGGCCTTGGGTGTGGTAGGGATAGGTGTAGGCGATGTTGTATTCTTCGCCGATGACATCCAGCAGCGTGGACAAAGTCCCCACTTCGGGGCTGATATAGACCACCAGAACGTCCGTGAGGCGTGCGGTGATGTTGCTCAAGCGAAGCGCATCCAAAGCCTTTTCCGTGTTATCCACAATTAAGCGGAGAATGCCGTAATCAGCGGTATCAGCCAAATTGAAGGAAAGGATGTTGACGGCGGCTTTGGCCAGAATCTTTGCCACCTCATGGAAACGCCCGGATTGATTGCCGATAAAAACCGTAACTTGCTGTGCCATAAATGCCTCCTCACTCCTTACATACTGAATAAATTGCGGCGGTCGATGACGCGCTTGGCTTTGCCGTCGCTGCGCTCGATCGTGCCGGGTTCGACTAAAACGACGTGCGGGTGGAGGCCGAGCGCTTGGTTTAGGACGTGGGAAACCTTGCGGCTCAGCTGCTCCAATTGGGCGACTTCGTCGGAGAAGAAGCGCTCTTCGACTTCGATGAGAATGTCGAAGGAGTCGAGGTTGCCCTCGCGCTCCAAAATGATCTGATAATGGGGTTTGACCTCGCCGAAGCCCATGAGCGCGGCCTCGATCTGGGAGGGGAAGACGTTGACGCCCCGGATGATGAGCATGTCGTCGCTCCGGCCGCGGAATCGGGCAATGCGGGCACTCGTGCGGCCGCAAGCGCAAGGGCTGTGGTCGACGGAGGTGAGGTCGTGGGTGCGGTAACGCAGGAGGGGCAGGGCTTCTTTGGTGAGGGTCGTGATGACGAGCTCGCCGATTTCGCCATCCGCTACTTCGGTGAGCGTTGTGGCGTCCAAAATTTCCGGGTAGAAATAATCGTCATGGATGTGGCTGCCCTGATGCATTTCGCAGTCTTGGGAGACGCCTGGCCCCATGATTTCGCTGAGGCCGTAGATGTCGTACACCTGAATGCCGAGGCCTTCTTCCAGGCGCTGGCGGAGCTCTTCAGTCCAGGGTTCGCCACCGCAAATGGCGGTCCGCAGTTTAATCTTCGAGAGGCTCCCAGCCTCGTGAATGCTGTCCATTAAGTGGCCCAGATAGGAAGGCGTGCAGGCGATGGCGGTGGTGCCCAGGTCCTCCATGAGTTGGAGCTGTTTGGCGGTGTTACCCGCGGAAATCGGGATGACCATCGCGCCAAGGTTTTCGACGCCGTAGTGGAGGCCCAAACCGCCGGTGAAAAGCCCGTAGCCATAAGCAACTTGGACTTTGTCGTCTTTCGTGACACCGGCCATGGCGAGGCAGCGGGCCACGCATTCTTGCCAACAAGCGATGTCCGCGCGTGTGTAGCCCACAACGGTCGGCTTGCCGGTGGTTCCGGACGAAGCGTGCAGGCGTACAATTTCCGATTCCGGGACAGCGAAAAGGCCGAAGGGGTAGTTGATGCGGAGGTCTTCTTTTGTGGTGAAAGGGAGTTTGTTCAGGTCTTCGAGGCCCTTAATGTCACCGGGTTCGAGGCCCGCTTCTTGCATTTTCGAGCGGTAAAAAGGCACCTGATGGTAGACGCGGTTGACCTGCTTGACCAGGCGGGCGGATTGCATCTTGTAGCGGTCCTCAGCGGACATGCATTCTTTGCTTTTGTTCCAAATCGGATTTGTCATAGTCCAAGCGCCTTTCTTGCTTCATCGATTTGTTCGGTGGCCAGGATCAGCATGGGCGACCCGGCATCCTGCATCATCAGGGAGTACATGTAGCTGACTTGAATGTCGGCATCCCGGAGTTTCAGGAGGATATCATTCAAGACGCCGGGCTTGTCTTCCAGGGGAAGGCCTAGAACTTCAGTGACTTTGCAGAAAAAACCTTTCGCCTCCAGGTAGTGCAACGTCTCATCTGGCCTATCAGTGATGAGGCGGACGATGTTGAAGTCCGGGGTATCGTAGAGGGAAAAGGCCCGCAAGTTGAAGCCTCCCTCACTGATCGCGGTCGTAATCTCGGCCAAAGCGCCAAGTTCGTTCTTCAGGAATATTGAGAGCTGCTTCATGGGTCCTCCTTGAGTTTCGGTTTTTCTTCTCTGCTGGCCAAAGCCGCCTGCCGCCACTATCTCCTACAGAGCCACATCAGGGCGTCGGCCCTCCGGCCTCCGCCTTAGGCCTTAGGCCTTGCGGAATTCGCGGCCCTTGTGGAAGGCTTGTAGGTTGATGTCAACGGTTTTCTTCGGAACCGTTTCGCGAATCGCGTCTTCCCATTCCTCGACGGTAAACGGCATGATCTGGCTCGCTGCACCTAAGATGATGGTGTTGAAGACGCGAAGATTTTCAAGTTTTCTGGCTTCGTCACGGGCATTAATGCGCACGACGTGGGCTTCTTGCTCTAACTGGGCAACGGCCTCTTCTGGATATTCGGCCTGGCGGATGACCACCGGCATGGGGTCAATCCGCTCATCGTTGAGGATGACGAGGCCGTCCGGCTTCAATAAATCCTTGTAGCGGACCGCTTCCAAACGCTCAAAAGCAATCAGGAGATCGGCCTGTCCAGCTTCCACGATCGGTTCAGCCACGTAGTCGCCGAAGCGCACGAACGTGATCACCGAACCGCCCCGCTGCGCCATGCCGTGAACCTCCGAAAGTTTGACGTCGTAGGCTTTGGCCAAAGCAAGCTGCCCTAAAATCCGCGAAGTCAGGAGCGTGCCCTGCCCGCCGACGCCAACAATGACAATGTTATAGGTTTCCATTCGACTCACCTCGCCTTAAATCACGTCAACGACGCTGTCGACCATCTTGATGGCCTTGAAGCCGCAGAGCCTGAAACAGAGGCCGCAGCCATTACACATCGTGTCGTTGATCTTCGTCTTGCCGTTCTCGTCGTAGGTGAGGGCCGGGCAACCGGGACGCATGCACGCGCCGCACTTGGTGCACTCCTCGGACGCCACCTTGTACTGGTGCTTGATGGGCGGATTGTCCTTCAAAAGCACGCACTGGGACTGGGCGATGATGACGGAAAGCTCGTCACGCTCGGTCTCTTGCTTGAGGAGTTTCTTAAGGTCTTTTAGGTCGAAGGAGTAAATTTCCGTAACATGCTTGACGCCGATAGCCTCACAAAGTTTCTTGAGATTAGTCTGGACGGCCGGCTTCCCCATCAAAGTTTTGCCGGTCGAAGGATTCTGCTGGTGGCCCGTCATGGCCGTGATGGAATTGTCCAAGATGAGGACGGTTCCGGTGCTGCCGTTATAGACCATGTTCATCAGGGAATTGACCCCGGTGTGGAGGAAGGTAGAGTCCCCAATGACCGCCACCCAATTCTTGATGTACTCCGGCCCATGCGCCTTTTCCATACCGTGCAGCGTACCGAGCGAGGCGCCCATACACACGGTCGTTTCGATAACATTCAAGGGCGCCGCAGCCCCCAAAGTGTAACAGCCGATGTCGCCCGCCGCATGAAGCTTGAGCTGCTTCATCACGGTAAAAACTGCACGATGCGGACATCCAGGACAGAGAATCGGCGGGCGAGCCGGAATCGGGGTTTTCGCCCTCGCTTCAATAGTTTGCCCC
>CAZCLL010000036.1:0-2807 GCA_964499555.1 uncultured Fastidiosipila sp. | reverse complement strand
TTTTCGCGCAAGAGATTCGCGGAATATTCCCCAACCAGCGGGAACAGATCTTTCCCAATGCACGTAATCCCCCAGGCCTTTACCTGCTCTTCGAAGACCGGATCCAGCTCCTCGAAAATGTAGAGCGTATCGACTTTCGCCGCAAACTCCTCAATCAGCTGCCTCGGCAAAGGGTTCACCAAGCCGAGCTTCAGAATCGACGCATCAGGAAGCGCTTCCCTGACGTACTGGTAGGCAATCCCGGAGGTGATGAAGCCGATCTTCGTATCGCGAAGTTCCACGCGATTCAGGTCGGTCATCTCGTTTGCCGCCAGTGCCACCTTCTCTTCTCTGGCCACCACGAGCGGGTGCTTCTTCGCCGAGTTCGCCGGAATCATGACATTTTTGGCAATGTTCGTTTCGTAAGGTTTTTCAGGCGGTGTCTGCCTAGGCTTCAAAATCACTTGCCCTTGCGAGTGCGACAGCCTCGTCGTCGAGCGCACGATCACCGGCGTGTCATATTCCTCGGACAGCTCAAAAGCGCGGATCATCATGTCTTTTGCTTCTTGCGAGTCCGAAGGCTCCAGGACCGGCACGTGCGCCGCGCGAGCAACCATGCGCGTATCCTGTTCGTTTTGCGAGCTGTAGAGTCCCGGGTCGTCCGCCACCATCAGCACCAAGCCCGCATTCACGCCGATGTACGCTGCCGTAAAGAGCGGGTCCGAGGCCACATTTAGCCCCACATGTTTCATGGAGGCCAAAGCCCTCGCTCCACTTAAGGACGCCCCAATTGCAACTTCCATCGCCACTTTCTCGTTCGGTGCCCATTCACTATAGACGTCATCATAGGTGGCCAAAGCCTCCGACAGTTCCGTCGAAGGCGTCCCCGGATAAGCCGAGGAGACCAGAACGCCGGCTTCCCAAGCGCCTCGGGCAAAGGCTTCATTCCCGAGTAGCAATTTCTTTTCTTCTGACATGGTTCTCTCCTATAAGCTGTTTCGCATTTGTCTTTCTATTAATGTGGCCTACGCTCTAGTGGGCCCGCAAATCGGTCACCCGCTTGGCCTTCCCTTCATAACGCGGCAGGGCTCCCGGCGGCTCCAACTTCACCCGACAATCAATGCCCAGGCCTGTCCGCAATTTCGCGCGGAGCTCTTCTTCTAATTTATCCAACTTCGCATACGAATCCAAAATATTGGTATCGATCAGCTCCACCTGGATCAAAACCGTATCCAAGTAGTCTTTCGTCGCCACCGTAATCTGGTAATGTGGCCCAATCGCCGGCAAAGTCCGCAAAATCTCCTCGATCGCACTCGGGAAGACATTGACACCGCGAATGACCAACATGTCATCCGAGCGGCCGGACAAATGTTCCATACGGCAGAAGGTTCGGCCGCATGCGCAAGGCGCATAATCCAAACGCGTAATATCTTTTGTACGATAACGCAACAGCGGAATCGCTTCCTTCGTCAAGCAGGAAATCACGAGCTCGCCCTTCTCCCCAGCCGGCAAACGCTCGCCAGTTTCTGGATCAATAATCTCCGCCAGGAACTGGTCTTCATTAATGTGCATCCCCTGATGCTCCAGGCACTCGCCCGAAATTCCCGGCCCATTCAGCTCACTCATGCCGTAATTTTGTGTCAGTTTCGCTTGCGGTCCCCAAATGCGTTGAAGGTCGCCCCGAAGCGCATCACTCATCCCCTCGCCGCCGAAGAGCCCCACTTTGAGGCCGATGTCTTTGGCCGGATCAATCCCTAGAGAACGGATCATCTCCGCTAAGTGCATGGCGTAAGAAGGCGTCGCCACCAGCAATGTCGTGCCGAAATCTTGCATGTACATCAGCTGCTTCGCCGAATTCCCCACCGAAGCCGGAATCACTGTCGCCCCAATATTCGTCAGCCCCTCATGCAAGCCCAAAGCCCCCGTAAACATCCCGTAACCAAAGCAAATCTGCGCAATATCATCCGGGCCAGCCCCACCCATACAGGCCACGCGCGACACAGAATCCGTCCATAGCTTCACGTAATTTTCCTTATAGCCAACAACGGTCGGCTTCCCGGTCGTCCCCGACGAGGCATGAATGCGCACCAAATCCTTTTTCGGCACCGCAAACATCCCAAAAGGGTAAGAATCCCGAAAATCCTGCTTCGTCACAAAAGGCAACTTCGTGATATCATCCAGCGTCCGAATATCCTCCGGCCGCACGCGAACTGCCTCCATTTTGGCCTTATAATAGGGAACTCTCTCCCAGGCGTAACGCACTTGCTTCTGCAACCGTTCCAGCTGCAGGGCTTCCAATTCTGCTCGGGAATACTGTTCCTCTGGGGCCCAAATCATAGGTGTTTCCTTTCGTCTTCCAATTTTTTCTCGCGCTTCTTCGGCCGAATCGTCTTCTTTATCTCGCGCTTCTTCGGCCGAATAGTCTTCGCCGAAATGTCCTATTCCGTAAATTATATAGCGTTTTTAGGCCTTTGGCTCCCCTCCCCGCAGAAAGGGCAGAAAAGGGGAGAATTTATGGGCAAATTTAGCTTCTCTGTCGCACGGACAGGCACAAATGTTCCGACAAAAAAGCCCGCAGGATGCTCGGAGGGTGTCCTTAATTTAAATACTGAGCTTTTTATTGTGGGTTTGTTGAGTGGTTGTTGTTTTGTGTTCACAAGAGGCTCCATCTAGCCATTATGAGGCATCAAGATGGGGAAATTATTTGTATAACATGATCAAGTGGACAAAACTCGGCGATATCCAAGCTGGCAACGACATTTACGTTCAAAAAGCTTGCAAAGCCAGCCCATTTCTGCAATTTTTCCCATTGGGATCGCTCTAGGTGA
>CAZCLL010000035.1:16190-18503 GCA_964499555.1 uncultured Fastidiosipila sp. | reverse complement strand
GTCGCATAACGCATACGACAAGCAAATGTGTACCTCTAAGCGTAAAGGAAAAAAATCGAAAGGGAAGCCCCTAAAACGCAAGAAATTCCAAGGAAAACCGACAAATCGGGGAGAGGGGCCACACACGCACCCACACCCAAACCAGCCCGCCGAACTTACCCAACACACCGAACACCCACCCAAACAAAAACCAGCCCACCAAGCCCAAATCACAGACCGAACTCATTTCCCCTTGTCTGCCCTTGCCTAAACTGGCCTTACAGACAGAAGGGGAAGTAGGAATCGAAACTGGCTCACCCATTAATTAACAGATATGTAAAATAAATCACATATAACAAACTACCATTCGAATTTTCTAAGCCAACCCTAACGGAACGCAAATCCTCTAGCTCATATCAAATATGCTTACCAATGAATAAACCCAACAACTTACGATACAGCACTCCTGTGTCCCTACTCACACTAAATGATTATTAATACGACCATATCGACTGATTTGTATCACACTCAAGTTAAAATCTAACCAATTTCATAACAAATGCACTTGCGCAGAGAGCCTCCCGTCTCTACAATCAAAACATACACAGTTCATTAACAACATTGCATTCCCGCAATAGGGAAGTGATAGGAGGTTAGGAATGAAGAATGATAAGCAGTATGATATGTACGAGAAGGGCGATTTGACAAACCACAAATCGCAGAGCGTTCACGCGCCAACCGCGCCACCCACCCAAACCCAAACCAAAACCCTCACAAACCAGGACCACTCCGCCAAAACGCGCAGGCTCACCATGTTTGCGATGTTTTTGACTTTGGAACTCCTCTTAATCTTCACGCCCCTAGGCTTCGTGCCATTAGGGGCCATCAACGCGACCACCCTGCACATCCCGGTCATCTTAGCCGGCATCTTGATGGGCCCATTGGAAGGCGCCGGGCTGGGCTTGGTCTTTGGGCTATCGAGCCTAATTCGTAACACCGTAGCGCCGAACCTGACGAGCTTTGTGTTCTCGCCATTTGTAACCGTCGGCGCCTTTTCCGGTAACGCCTGGAGCATTTGGGTCGCCATTGGCCCCCGCATCCTGCTAGGCCTCCTCGCCGCCCTAATCTTCCGCCTCCTTCACAAATACCTGAAGCTCGGCACCCTAGCCGCAGGCATCTCCGCCGGCCTTAGCACCTTCCTTCATACCATTATGGTCATGGGGAGCATTTATTTCCTCTTTGGTCAGGAGTACGCCGCCGCCCAAAACATGACCCAAGCCGCCCTCCTGGGCCTCATTGGCACCGTCATCAGCGTCAATGGCGTAGCAGAGCTCATCCTAGCCGCCGTCGTCGTCATGGCCGTCTACGCCGTCACCGCAGTGAGTCGTCGTCAGCGTAAGGCCAAAGCCCCCCACACCACCGTTCGCGAGGCTCTTTCTCGTTCAGACGAAAGCGCCACCGAGCCTAACGCAAACACCAACACACCCAACCCCACCTCAAGAAAGGACCACTAGCCATGGCACAAGAACGTAAGAAAATCCTCGTCGGGATCAGCGGCGGCATCGCCGTCTACAAAGTCGCACAGCTGGTGTCAAACCTCACCAAAAAGCACGAAGTCCAAGTCGTCATGAGCGAGCACGCAACCGAACTCATGAGTCCTTTAACCTTTGAAACCCTGACCGAAAGGCCCGTCTTCACCAAGATGTTCGGCCCCGAAATCAAGCACGACAAAGTCCCCCACATCGAGCTCGCCAAGTGGGCCGACCTCATCATCCTGGCCCCCGCGACCGCCAACCTCGTCGCCAAAATGGCCCACGGCATCGCAGATGACATGTTATCCACCATGATGCTCGCCGCCCGCTGCCCCGTCCTTGTGGCTCCCGCCATGAACACCTACATGCTGAACCACCCGGCCACCGTCGAGAACCTCAACATCTTACTCAAACGCGGCATCGAGATCATGGACACCGAGGTCGGCATGCTCGCCTGCCAAGACTTCGGCTCCGGTAAATTAGCCTCCCCCGAGTCCATTCAGGCGAGGGCAGAGGAGATGCTCTTCGATCGTTCCCTTGGCCAAAGCCGCCTCCCCCAAGCCTCCCTCCAAGGGCAAGTATCCACGCAATTCCAGCCAGACAACACCCAGCTAGAGAACACGAAACAAGATCTCCAAGGCCTGCACGTCACCGTCACCGCAGGCCCGACAGAAGAAGCCATCGATCCCGTGCGCTTCATCACCAACCATTCCAGCGGCAAGATGGGCTACGCCGTAGCCGAAGCCGCCAAGGCCAGAGGCGCACGGGTCACCCTGATCTCCGGCCCGGTCCATTTTCCGGC
>CAZCLL010000035.1:5795-16153 GCA_964499555.1 uncultured Fastidiosipila sp. | reverse complement strand
TAAGAACAGCCGCAGAGATGTTTGAGGCGGTAAAGGCGGCTTTGGCCGAGACAGATATCCTCGTAAAAGCCGCCGCTGTAAGCGACTACCGACCCGCCGAGGTGAGCGAAGAGAAGCTCAAAAAGGGCTCCGAAGACCTCGTGGTCCGGCTCGTCAAGAACCCCGACATCCTGGCCTGGGCAGGGGAGAACAAGCGCCGCGGGACCGTGCTGGCCGGCTTCGCGATGGAGACCCAGGACCTCGTCACGAACGCGCGCCAGAAGCTTCAGGCCAAAAACCTGGACCTCATCGTGGCCAACAACCTCAAAGTGGAGGGCGCCGGCTTCCAGGTCGATACCAATGTGGCGACGTTGCTTTGGCCGGACCGGGAGGAGGTTTTGCCGCTGATGGCCAAAGCCGCCCTTGCCAAGCGCATCCTCGACGAGTGCCTGAAGATCCACCAAGCCAAGAACCCGGCGTGAGCTGCTGGCCAGCACGAACCTGCCAAACCAAACCACCAAACCACCAAACCACCAAACGAAAGGATAAAAAGCTATGTTAATGACGATTGACGTTGGGAATACGCACATTTTGATCGGGGTTTTCAATGGGGAGGCCCTGGAGGCGAGCTTTCGCCTGAACAGCAAAGCCGAACGCACCTCCGACGAACTCGGGATGCTGATGCTAGACCTCCTGCACTCGCGTGCCATCTCCGTTTCGTCGATTACGGACATCATAATTTCTAGCGTCGTGCCGAAAATTATGCACTCGCTGACGAATAGCTTTTTGAAGTATTTTGAAATCCAGCCACTCATCGTGGGCCCCGGATCCAGGACCGGAATCAGCATCCGCACCGACAACCCGAAAGAAGTCGGCGCGGACCGCATCGTCAACGTCTCCGCCGCCCACGAGCTCTACAAAAACGACGTCATCGTCATCGATTTCGGAACCGCGACCACCTTCGATTTCGTTAACAAAGCCGGCGAATTTCGCTACACCGTCATCATGCCGGGCTTGGAAATTTCCGCCCGCGCCCTGACATCCAACACCGCTAAGCTCCCCGAAGTCGAGATCACCAAGCCGGCCAGCATTCTGGCCTCCAATACTGTCGAAGGCATGCAGGCCGGCATTCTCTACGGCTACATCGGCGCCGTCGAGTACACCATCCGCCAGATGAAGAAGGAGCTCGGCCTCAACCCCCACGTCGTCGCCACCGGCGGCCTGGGTCGCATCATCGCCGCCGAAACCGACCTTATCGACGAGTATGACCCCGACATCGCCTTCAAGGGTATGAAAATCATCTACAAGAAGACCCGCCGCATCACCTCCGACCTCGTCGGCTAGTCTCTTCTTTTCTAGGCCAAAGCCGCCTGCACCGAGTCTTCTCCCACCCAGCGGTTTCCCTTTTCTTGGCAGTCCTCCATAGCAGAAAACAAAAGCGCCGGCCTTGCTGCCGACGCTTTTTTACAATTTTTCATTGAAAGATTTCTTATGACTCCTCAGAATCCTCGGAATTGTCAACTTCGCCATCCACTTCATCCAATGGAAGCTTCGCCCAGGTCATTGGCGCATCCGGATCAATTCCGGCATCAAAATCGGTAGCGACCTCAGCTGGCTTCATCAGATCTTCAGCTTCAGCTTCGGCTTCGGCGTCTTCGTCAGCGCCAACAAGCGCACCGCCAACTGCCGCATCGCCGATATAGCTCGGCTCCACGGTAAATTCATCAGAATCTAGATCTTGTTGACGGCGCTTCCGGCTCATGGAAACAATGACAACAATGATCAGAATAAGGACCAACAATATCCCGCCAACAATCGCCAAAACAATCGGATCCAAAACCAGATCACCGAAACGCAGACCGCCGGCCGACCCATTGTCATTGCCGTCAACAGCCGGCGGCACCGTCAGGCCGCCCCAAGCACCATCCGTTGTGCCATCTGTCCCGCCAAGCCCTTCCGAAGTCGTGACTAGTGCGGTTTCGGTCGTTCCTTCGCCACTTTCCGAAGCCGAAGGATCCGTTGTCAGATCGGTGATTTCTGACCCATCAGGCGAAGTCGCTCGACCTGTGCCCGAAGGCGTTGTCGTAGTGCCAGGCTCAGAGCCAGCGACCTCAACTAAATAAGCGCCGGGCAAGAAGGCTTCGCTGCCATTAATCAAGGTGATATACCAATTGGAATCCGTCCGGCCAACCACATCAACCTCGACGCCTTCATCCAGATAAGCGACAGTTGCTGAACTCATGCTGGGGTTTTCTTTGGCTACAATATCTGCCGTAACCCGATAACGTCCGCTGATGACGGTGTAGGGCGGAACATAGGCCTCCGTCGTGGTAGGCGTAGCGGCTGTAGGGGTAGGCGTCGCAGAAGGTCTTGTGGTGGTAGGTCTTGTGGTCGTCGCACTTGGCGTAGGCCCTGCCGTTGGTGTCGTCGTAGGCGCCTGTGTGGTTGTTGTCGTCGGCGCCTGAGTTGTGGTTGTTGTAGTGGGGGATTGGATCGTGACGCTCACCGCTGAGCTAGTCGCGTCGAAAAAGTCAGGTTCATCATTCTGATCAACCGTCGAGGCCGTAACAGAAGCCGTCACAGAAAAAGTACCACTCGAAGGAAAACTCATGCTGAGGGTTCCACTGTGACTTCTGGCTGTTTCACCAAAAGGTTCATAGTCAACATATCTGAGCTCACCGGTTGTACCATTTGTTTGATTATGGAGGCTCACGGTATAGTCTCTCAGGTAATCGTTCGTAGAAACCGTATACGAAAAAGTTGCTGTTCTGTCTGCCTGATTCACACTACTTAGCGCCAGGCTAATACTTCCGATCGACTGCGCCTGAATCTCCGCTACAGGCATAAGGAAAGGCAGGACAAGGGCTAGAAGCCAGGCCGCAAGCCCAGCAAAAAGGAACTTTCTCTTCGCTATTGAAGTCATTTGTTTTACCATTTCGCACCTCACTGGCGTTTGTTTTTTCGTTTACTTATTGTGGCGATAACGATCGCTAAAATCAAGATAACTGCCGCAATTACAAGGAATAATTGGATGACGGAATCCCCAAGGAAATCGCCTCGCTCATTTGTTTCCGTTGGCGTAGATTCCAGGCTAGTTGAGGGCGCTACATCCGCGCTTGTGCTAACTGGCGTTGCTTCGGCAGAAGTCAGCGGAGTCTCCGTGCTTGTCGAGACCGGAGCGGTCGAGGGGCCTGTCGTCAAGTGGGGGATAGAAGACGTCCCTTCGCCAGTCACTTCAACCGTTTCAGATGTTTCCGCACCACCTTCTGTTGTTGGGGCCAAAGTCGCCGGCCGGGTCGTACTGGTCGTAACCGCATCTTGCATGTTTAAGGTGTAGTAGCGTAGCAAAGTTCCGGGAACGGTATTGCCATTCGTGTCAGTGAAGGAGGACCTCGTTAAGACCACCGAGGCGACACCGGGGGCTTTGGCCTCTAAAGTAAGGGTCGCGAGAAGGTGGTTTCCACCGGGAATACTCCCGCTTCCGCGAATCACTGCGATACCACCGGACTCTTGGGTGACAGACACGCTGCCGCCATTCACGCTTGCCCCACGGCCGCTGACATAAGTGAAAGCCTCACTGTTGTAATTCACATAAATGACAAAACTTGACACGGTTGTGGGGATGTTTCCCCCGATTTGCAGATCGACCACATTGCTCGTGATCGGGCTTTCCGTACCGAACGTCAGGTTCGCACTATCCGCCTGAAGTTTTGCGACAGGGAAGACAGTAGAGAAGATGGCCAGACTCATAAGGAGCCCGGCCAATAAACGCATTTTTTTCATTTGTATCACTCGAGTGCCCTACGACCTAGAATATGGTATTTGACTAAGGTGACGTCGAGCACGTTGACGATTCCGTCTTTGTTCACATCCGCAGCCAGGAGATCGGCACCCGTGAGGATTCTTCGGCCCAAAATGTGATATTTCATCAATGTCACATCCAAGACGTTAATCACATTGTCACCAGACACATCCCCCAGCTTTACTTTAGGAGCGGTAGTTGGTGTCGGAGTCGGTGCGACCGTCGGCTTTGGTGTCGGGGTAGGAGCCTTCGTCGGCGCTACCGTTGGCGTAGGAGCCACCGTCGGCGTCGGTGCCACAGTAGGAGCAACAGTCGGAGTCGGTGTCGGGACCGTATTGCCCGAAGACACAATTCGTTGGCCGGTCGGATCCGCAATCACGTAGCCAACCGTCGAGCCATAAGACACCTTGTACCACTGGTCGGTGAAGCCTTCTTCTTTGGTGCCCGTGACACGGCCCATGACCGTCACGTTGTCACCCGGATACAAAGTTACATACCAGCTGCTCGAAGACGAAGCCGCGGAGCGGAGCATAAAGGCTCGGCCAGTAACCGGCGTAATCACATCGCCGATCTCGGCATAGAGCTTGGGCTCGGTCACTTCAGGCGTCTCGCCCTCAACCGGCTGCTGCGGCTTGACGGAATCTGCATACTGTGTGCCTGGGTTCGGATAAGCCGTCGAGCTCATCGTCTTGAACACAGGAATCTCAAACGTAAAGGAATCATTCATCGTCCCAGAACGCAGGTTCGCCAAATACTGCTGCGAACCCTCCGTCGCCGGTGCAAACGCATTCCCCATATATTGATGCCAAATATTTGATGGCAGGGCAGAAGAGGAGTGCTTCAAGTTATACTTCATGTAATAATTCGAATCTTGGCCGATCCCAATATAACTATTCTTAATAAACGCAATCCCGCCATAAATCGCCCGATACTGCGAAGTCCAAGGGAGCATCAGCTCCTGCATACGAGCCGCCGAGGTCGGCGTCCCGCCATCATAACCCATCGCAAAGAGAATCCCATTCGTTCGGGGACTCGAACCTTGATAAGCACCAATATTAAACACATTATAGTAGCGCTGCGAGGTGTCCGCATCAATGCCCAGTAACTGAAGCATCTCGGCCGGAACCGACAGCTCGCCCTTCGCAGAATTAATAATTCCGCCTCCAGACGCCACCTCCGTCTTAATTCTCGTCCCCACAAAAACCGCCGAAACCTGATGCGCATTCGACGCACTAATAATGTCAGGAATCATGGCCAGCAAGTCATTATTCCCCGCAAACAAATTCCGCAAACGCGCATCCGACGGCCCATTATCCGTCCCAGTCAACTTCTCAAACATGAAGACATATTTGTCATTCAACCAGTTACGGGGATCCATGGTGAAGAGAAGCCCATTTCGCGAAATCGCATACCAGCCACCCGCATCATACATACGCGTATCCGACATATTCCGGTACGCCGGCCAGTTTGGCGTCAGATTCCGCGCCGGCACCTGGAGCTCGACATCCACTGCGTATTCCAATGTGAAATCATGGAAATATGGCACGAACTTCCAGTTCGGATGGTCGGCATGCATCTTGTTCAAACTCTCGTGGTAAGAAGAAGGGAACTGCGTCAAAAGCGCCGCCCACTGCGCCTCCGTATAGGCCGCCTGACCGGGCGTCGGCTCATTGGTACCAGGGACAGGCGTCGGCGTAGGCGTACCGGCCCCAGGTGTCGGCGTAGCCTTAGGCGGCACAGGCGTCGGCGCTGCACCACTCGAAGGTAAGACCAGCTGCTTACTGTTATCTTCCACTACCATAATATAGGCAATATTCCCGTTGTAATTGAATTGGTACCAGCGGTTTCCCCCGGCGTGCGAAGCGCCCGTCACCACATTCGTCACCGTCAGCCGGTAGCCCACCGAGAGAATCCCGTAGCGCTCCGACTCGCTCGTGGCATAGGCGCGCACACTATAGCCGTTGCTGTTGCGGATCTCCACTTGATCTCCGACTTTGGCCAAAGCCGCCTGCGGCACAGGGGTCGGGCTGGGGCTAGCACCGGGCGTTGGACTAGGGCTCGGGGAGGAGGAAGCAGGGATCACGATCTGACGGCTCACATCCGCGCTGATGTAGCCGGTGAAATTGTCGGGTTCATAGTAGACCTTGTACCACTGATCGCCCCAAGGCTGCATCTCACCGGTCACGCGCTCCTGAACCAAGAAAACCTCGTCGTTCTCCGCATACCAGAAAACGCTCGAGGAAGTCGTGGGTTGCCTGCGGACACTGAAGCGAACCCCGTCTGCCATGCGAATCGAATCACCGACATTCGCATAGGAGCCGGTCCCTTCGACCGCTTGAAGCATCGTGTGTGGAAAAATAGGCCCTAAAAGAGCCAAAATCAGCACCAAGGCTGTAAGGTGAATCAATTTACGCTCAGATGGTTTCTCTCTTCGTCTGGATGTCACGCCTGACCTCCTCAACTTTCCAATCTGCAAATAGGAATCAGATTACAAAAATATTTCAAAAATGTTACAAGCAGCATTATAACCAACAAAAATACCTAGCGTCTAGAGAGAAAATCCCCAATATCCTCAAATTTTCCGGCCAAAGCCCCCTGCCTTGTTTCTGCTTCTTGGACTCTATGATAAAATGTTTATGATAAAGATGCAATTTTTTCTACGCTGGAGGGGATTTACATGGCGAAGATAGCGATTGGTGCAGATCACGGAGGCTTTGAGCTCAAAGAATTCCTGATCAGCAAATTCCAGGAAACCGAACAAGACACGAATTTCGAAATTGTCGACTGCGGCATTTACTCCCTAGAGCGAGCGGATTACCCCGACGTCGCCCAAGAAGTCTGCCAGAAAATCAACAACGGCGAAGCCTTACTGGGCATCCTCATCTGTGGAACCGGTATCGGCATCAGCATCGCCGCCAACAAGATCAGAGGCATTCGCTGCGGCCTCGCTGCCGAACCCTATTCCGGCAGAATGGCCCACGAACACAACAACTGCAACTGCATCGCCCTAGGCGGAAGGACCACCGGCCCCGAGCTCGCTTGGGACATCGTCCTAGCCTTCCTGAACGCATCCTTCCAGGGCGGCCGCCACAAAATCCGCGTCGACAAAATTATGGATCTGGAGGAAAAGGGCTGCTGATGAGGATTCCTCACGGCTTACCACCCTCAGGTGAACCATGACAAAAGAAGAAATCAGAAACGTCTTAGGCTACTGGTACCATAAGGAATTATATAGGCCCATGCCGCCTAAGCCCCGCGTAGCCAGTACGCCAAAGGCCGCCGCTTTCCCTTGGGAAGGCGGCTCTTCTGATACCCCTTCCGACGAAGGTAAAGAGGTCAAAGCCTCAGCCCCTAAGTCCTACCGCCTCCTCGCCGGTCGGGCAGGCGTGGAAGAACTCATGCGCTTCTTCGGACAACGAGCCTCAGATGACCTCTACTACCAAACGCCCGAAGAAGAAACAGCTCTTTACACCTTGTGCCTGGATGCCGAGGGCCGCTACATTAAAAATTCTTTTCACTTAAGCTATTTTTGCTGGGCCATCGCCCGTGTCCACGATAAGCAGGGGAGCATTCCTTCTCTCAATCCCGAGCTTTGTGAGGAAGTCAACCAAGAACTCGACGACGAATTAAGTCAGGCCAACCCAGCATTTACCAGAGACATTATCCATGCCCTCACCAACTCCATCTGCCGCCTGCTCTATAAAGAGCGGACACTGCCAGCTGACCTTGACGACTTTTCCTTGACCCCCGAAGCTCATCCGGAACAAGATCCCCAAGAGGATTCTTTACTCCTCACAGAACTTCGGCAAGCCGCCATGCAGATTACCCATAACGACGCCTTGATCCATTACACTGGCGGCCTCGTGGCCCCCGTAGAACCGAGGCTTAAAGACCTGCACGAAGCCGCCGTCTGGAAACGCTATCTGAAACCAGAAGACTACTCCTTAGTCCAATGGCCCGATGCTGAAGATCTGAATTTGAGCCAACAATGGGTCGTGAATCGCGTCATCTCCCAAGATGCTCGTGGCAAGATCATGGCCTTCCACGCACCTTCCAAGACAGGAAGAGACAAGATCATTGAAGACATCCTAGCAGACTCCATCTTGAAGAAAGCCGAGCTCTTGGCGGCTTTGGCCAAGCCATCAGACGCCTTTACTATGCGACGCTTCGCCCAGCCGCCGAACGACTACTCAGGGAACTTCTATGTGCCCTTGCTGGAACTCTCCAACCTGCAAATGCAAATTACCGCTGAGAAGGCGGATGTCCTAGAGATTCTGGCTCGCCAAATGAACGAGCGAGAAATGGTGGATCGTAAATCAGCGCACACCGACGCCTTCGACGCTTCGAAGGCGAAAGAACTCTACTTCACAAAATTCGCCTCACAATACCTAGGCCAAGATGCCTGGGGCTTAGCCTCCGTCATCTTGGAGAAAGACCAAGACGTCGAGCGTTTGGTCGAAGGCTTGCTACCCTTAATGAACCAACAAGCCTCCGCCTGGCAGAATCTTTCTGCAACCGAAGAACGCCTCCTCACCTGGGAAGAGGCCAAAAATCGCTTCTTCCGGGCAAAAGAAAAGGTCTGGAAGAAGGTCGAAGGCCTAGAAACCACCTACAGAGCCAGTGAAGAAGCCGCAGCCATCGAAGTCGAGAAAGAAGAGATTTCTCGACGAATCGAGAGCATGCGCCAGGTCACCGAAAGGCGAGCCCAAGAACAGAAAGCCATCGAAGAAGAGATCCGCACCGCCAAGCTACACTTGGAGGGAAGAGAAGACGACCTTTCGCACCTAAAAAGTGAAATGAGAGGCTTTGGCAAGATCCTCTATATCCTCTTCCGCAAAGGCAAATACGCCCCCGAAGTCAACGCACTAGAAGCCCAGATCAAGGAGAGCCAAGCGAGCCTCAGAGGCAGGGAAGCCCAGCTGCAAGACGTGTCGCGAGACTACCGTGACCAGCGCCTGAAACTCGAGCTCCTAGAGAAGCAGCACGAGATCAAGGAGCAGCAACTCCTCGAGAGACGTCCTGCGACCGACTTGATGAAGGCGGCTTTGGGCAGAAATTACGCCGACCACTGGTTCTATCGCTCCCTAGAAAGTGAGGAGACCCAGGCCTCCTGCCCCTGGATGGACTTCGAATTTGCCTCGCTCCGTGAGAAGCTCCTGAAGGCCTCCTTTGACCTCTTGAAATCCTTCGTCATTCACGCGACGGAAGTACAGCAGAACTTGAATCGACTCAACCTCCTGCTGAAGGGGAGCTACAACGAAGAGGACGTCGCCTATGCGCTGCCCTCTTTGCTCCATACATTGCAACTCATCGTGCCGGTCACCTTGATCCCGCAGCACTATCTCAGAAGACTGATGCGGCATGGGCGGAAGACCGAAAACGGCACCCTCATCATCATCGACCCCGAGCGCAGTGAAGCCGCAGAACTTGCCGGGCCGATTTGGCGCGCCAATAAAACCATCTCCCTGGGCGACCACCTGCAGCTCGCCCGACGGAAGACGCCAGACACCAAATTCCTGCGTGTCCTCGCAAAGAATTTCCGAATTCCCGACACCTTTGCTGAGCCAGATCACTCGGCGGCGGACTACCTCTTAGGCGTCCCTTCAAGGGTCTTCCAGCTCGACGGACAGGTCACCCCTTTCCCCATGACCGGCCGCCGTTTCCTCACCGAGCCTCTCTGGAGCCTAGACAATGAACTTTGTTGGGGCGGTCGGCTCTACGGCACCGCTCAAACGGCAGAACCCGGCGAGAAGGCCTTCCTAGAGGCCACCTCCTGGCTCGAAATCGGCGGCGAATGTAACCCCGAATCCCTTTTCGTCCCCCTGCAAGCCGACCTCCTGACTGACCAGGTCACGAGCTATTTAGAAAAACACCAAGCCTTGCCAGACATCAGCTTGGTCTGTTACTTCCCCTCGGTTTATCAGGGGCTCAGAGACTACGTCGAGCAAAATTGGCTGCAAGAAGAGAGCCTGTTCCTAAGCCTCTACACCGAAGAAGAAATCAGAACCTGGTTCCAAGAGCACAGCTTCCTCTTGAGCCAATGGGACGGCAAGGCGAGGGAAGAGGTCGTCTTCCTCACTGGGGCCGGCCCAGACACCCCACGTGAACTCATGGATCGGTTCACTCTCTCCACCAAGCCCTTACATACCTTATTCACGACGACGAGCGCCCGCCTCCAAATTATCGGCGACCCAGCTGTCTGGGCAAACCGTCCACCCCTCGACAAGATCTACACCGTCCTAAACCGCGACAACACCCCACAAGGCTTAGGCCGCAAAACCATCGTGTTCCTGCGCGCCGGACGGAGTGGGGAAGACCGGGAATTCCTCGTAAGCGAAGCTGATTCCCACCTCACCGACGAAGGCAAAGAAGAGCTCCAAGCCCTCCGCGCCATCGAAGGCCGCTACCCCGAAACCGACGCCTACTACACCTCTGCGCTCGTCAGGGCCAAGGAAACCTTGCCCATCTTATTCCCGCAAGCCCACCTCAAATTGGAGCGCCAAGACTTCAACGAAGCCTCCATCCACGGGTGGAACCAAGAGCACGAAGATCCGGCTTTGGCCAAAGCCTTCGTCCA
>CAZCLL010000035.1:0-5785 GCA_964499555.1 uncultured Fastidiosipila sp. | reverse complement strand
CCGAACGTGCTGTTCTTCTTCCACTCCATGATGCCGGCGACGACCTGGGCGAGGACGTCGAAACCTACAAGGAACTGTCCGCCCGCACCACAGACGCCGTCAGCACCCTCTTGAACGAGCTCGAACGCGTCGGCTCGGCCAGTGCAACCGTCGTCACCCACAAAATCTGGCTTCGCACCTACTTCATGAGCCTCCAGGACAATGCCGAGCGCTACGACCCCTACAGCACCTTCACCCACGGTGGCGGCTTCCAGGTCCAGTACCACAAAGTCGGCAAGCAGTGGAAGCCGGGCCGCCTAGACCTCCTCCCGGACAGCCTCGAACCTCAAGCCTGACGCATGGAAATGACGCAATCTTCCTTTACGTATTACCGCATCCTCCACTACGGCCTTTTGGCCCTACAGATGACCGTCCTCCTCGCCAACGTCACGGCGGGGGCCGACCTTCACCTGATCTTGGCCATCGTCCTTTTCATCAATAATCAGGTTCGTTTTTACCTCCTAAAGGAGCGGAAAATCCTTCATCTCTTGTCCGTCACGGCAGAGCTCTCTATGCTTCTTCTGTGGCCGCTCGAAGCCCCGTTCGCCCTGATTTTCGCCCTGACCCCCATCATGTTGGATCTGGCTTTTTTCGACCTCAAGGACAACCTCCGCATCCTCCTCGCCACCGTGCCGACCTCCTACTTCGCCATCCGCAGCTACCCTTCCGAGACCTTTTGGCTGGAACTCGCCTCCGCCCTCGTGCTTACCTACACCTTCTTCCTCTTGGAGTCCCTCTTTACCGCTTTGGCCAAAGCCGCCTCCGCCAAACTTCACGCCGAGAACGAGGTGCAGCTCCTCTTGCAAGATAGCAAGCTCCGCCAAACAGAACTCCAAAACCGCGAAGAATTAGTCATCTTGCGTGAGAGAAATCGCATCTCAAGAGACATCCACGACTCCGTCGGCCATGGCTTTTCGACCATCAGCATCCAGCTCGCCGCCATCGAAAAAATCGCCCCCCAAAACCCCGACCAAGCCGCCGCCATGGCCAAAACCCTGGGCGACTTCTCGAGAGAAAGCCTCGCCAAGATCCGCACCGCCCTCCGGGAACTCAAACCCCAAACCTACTCCGCTTACGAAACCGTTCTTCTCCTAGACGAACTTTGCAGCAAAACGCAAGAACTAAGCGGCATGGCCATCCACTTCCGCTACACTGGCGATGTGCGCACGATCGGGGAGGAGCAGAGCCAAACCCTTTACGCCATGACCCAAGAATTCCTAGCCAATTCTTCTCGCCACGGTCACGCATCCACCGTCTTGATCCATTTACATTTCCGAGAAGGCGAACTCATTTATAATCTAGAAGACGACGGCATTGGCTGCGAGCCCGACACCCCCTTAGGCATTGGCCTTCGTAGCATGGGCGAGCGCGTCCGCGAAAACCAAGGCAGCTTCCTTTGGCAAAGTGCTCCCGGCCACGGCTTCCGCGTCAAAGTCGTCCTGCCACCCCTTCGAGAGGAGTCCTTTCATGTCTGATCTAGCAGCCCCCAAGCAAAAAGTCCGCGTCCTCTTAGTCGACGACGAAAAACTCATCCGCCAAGGCCTTCGGGTCCTCCTAAGCCTAGACCCCAGACTCGAAATCGTAGGCGAAGCCGGCGACGGTCAAGAAGCCATACAGCTAGCTCAAGACCTTGCGCCCCAAGTCGTCTTGATGGACATACGCATGCCGAACCTCGATGGCCGCGAGGCCACCCGGGTCATCTGCGAGCGCCACAAAGAAATTCGGGTCCTCATCTTGACCACCTTTTCCGATATGGAATATATCCGAGAAGCCATGCACAACGGCGCTTCCGGCTACCTGCTCAAAGACTCTTCCCCCGAACTCATCGCCGAAAGCATCTTAGCCGTCGCCAAAGACGTCATGGCCTTCCATCCCGACATCGCCTCCAAACTCCTGAACCAGAACCTGTCAGAGCCCACCACTCCCGCAGCAGAAGTGGCAACAGGCGGCTTTGGCCTCAGTGAAAGCCAAATCGACATCGTCAAACTCGTCGCTTCGGGGCACTCGAACAGCGAAATCGCCGGCATCCTCTACCTCTCCGAAGGCACCGTCAATAACAAAATCTCCACCATCTTGCAGACCTTAGACCTCCGTGACCGCACCCAACTCGCCATTTTCGCTTGGGAAAACCGCCTCATGGACAAAAAGTGACAAAAGTCATCACCCGAAAATGACCCAGGTGAATTCTCTTACGTAAGGCATTCTGTGATACTCAAGGCAAACCGATAAGAGGAGGAACCCCATGGCCTATCTTGATATCCGCGAAATATCCAAACGCTTTGACCAGAAAACCGTCCTGCGAAACGTCAGTTTCGACATCCGAGAAGGCGAAATCGTTGGCCTCATTGGCCCCAACGGCGCCGGCAAAACCACCCTCATCAACATCATCTTGGGACTTTTGCAACCCGACGAAGGCGACGTCATCATCGCTGGCCTTTCCATGGCCAAAGACGAGAACAAAATCAAGCAAATAATCGGGTACATCCCCCAGGAAATCGCCCTCATCGAGGAATCCTCCTGCTGGAACAACCTGCTCTACTTTGCCACCCTCTATAATCTCAACGGAGCCGAGCGCAAAAAACGTTGCGAAGAAGCCTTAGAACTCACCGGCCTTACCGCCGAGAAAAACCAGAAAGTTAGCAAACTCTCCGGCGGTATGAAACGCCGCCTGAACATCGCTTGCGCCACCATGCACAAGCCCTCCATCCTCATCCTAGACGAGCCCACCGTCGGCATCGATCCCCAATCGCGTAACCACATCTTCGAATACCTACTCAACCTAAACCGCAACGAAAACTGCACCATCCTTTACACCTCTCACTACATGGAAGAAGTCGACCGCCTCTGCGACCGCATCTTCATCCTCGACGAAGGTCAAGAAGTCGCCTTTGGTGACAAAGACAGCATCCGCGGCCTCGTCGAAGCCGGTCGCCAAATCGAGTTCGTCACCGAAGAACCCCTACGTGCCGAACTCCAAGACAAACTCAAGAACCTCCCCGGTGTCAAAGATCTCTCCATCCGCGACCACGTCCTCGTGCTGGAAACCCTCCCAGCTCTCTTCTCTTTGGGCCAGGCGATCCGTGTCCTCGAAGAAGATAACATCACACTCTTGTCCGTCTCCTCGAAGCAAATGAGCCTAGAGCAAGTCTTCTTGGAACTCACCGGCAAAGAGCTGCGAGAGTAGGTGGCCACATGATCAAAAGTCTACGTATCGCCATCGACACCTTTCGCCTAAACTTTGACAACCTTCTCATGGTCTCCTTGATCTACTTAGTCCTGCCTTTGGGCCTAAGCTTCTTCATGATCTTCTCCGTCGCCGGATCCATTTCACAAGAAGCCTCCCCGAAGCTCTTGGTCACGATCAAGAACGAAGACCCATCCGAGATCTCCCAGGCCTACGTCCAAGCCCTCGAAGCCACTGGCGTCATCACCCCATCGGAAGACGGCAACTACACCGTCACCTTGCCAGCCGGTTTCGGCGACGCCCTAGTCACCGGCCAATGGACCAGCGCAGACTCCGAAAACAGCAAACACCTCAGCTTAGAAAACGTTGATGGCGGCCAAACCGGCGAAACCATCCTAGAAGAAATCCTCACCGAAGTCGCCAAAGCCTTCCACAGAAATGCCGCTATCGTAGAAAACATGGCCCAAGAAGGCCTTAGCGCCGCTGAACAAGCAAGTATCCTCAGCCAAATCGCCACCAGCGAAGCCTCCCTCACAAACCTCATCCACTCAGAAACCATCCAAAACGACAGCCAAGACCTCCGCACCGCCATGAACGAATCCTACGCCTTTGGCTATCTCTCCTACATCATCGCCATCTTCGCCATGACCATCCCATCATCTCTCCGTGACATGCAGAAAAAAGGCACAGCCGCCCGCATCGCCAGCACCCCCACCGCCAAAAGCCACATCGTCGTTTCCGACTTCATCTCCACCTGGTGGCTCGCCCTCGTCATGCTCGTCGTCTACCTCATCGTCCACCGCCTCGTCACCGGCGTCTTCCTTGGCAACCTAGGCATCTACATCCTCATCATGGCCGTCTTCAGCGCTGTCGCCATCTCCGCCATCGTCCTCATCAACAGCCTCATCCCCAACACCACCGTCACCACCATCTTAGTCACCATCCTCATGATCATCCAGGTCATCAGCGCCACCATCACCCCCCTCATCTCCGGCCCCAGCGGCAACATCCTAAGCCAAGTCATCGACGCCATCCGAGTCGACAAAAGCATGCAAACCATGTTCACCAACAATCGCCTCGGCGTCTTTGGCCAAAGCGACCTAATCCAACTCCTCATCCTCGTAGCCATAAGCATCGCCTTCCTCCTACTCACCACGCTCCGCGAAAACGCCAGAAAGGAAGCCAGAATATGAGAAAACTCATCGACCTAAGCATCCTCTTCCTCAAGAGAAACATGACCACAACCGGCCTCCTATCCCTGGCCTTTCCCATCTTCATGATCGCCTTCGTCATGATCTTCTCCACCGGCGACACCTCAAGCGAAGCCCACACCGCCGTCCTCCTAGAAGACCAAGGAAGCCTCGCCTCCGAAATCGTCAGCGGCTACGACAAGTATAAAGACCTCCACGTCGCCCCGAACTACGACGCCGCCATCAAGCGTCTCGAAGACGGCACCGACACCGATCTCTACATCTTTGCCAGCAACTTCACAAGCACCATCCAAGAAGGCCAAACCCCCGAAATTCGCCACGTCAAACTCAACAACACAGCAACCGGCGACCACAGCTTCACCATGTACCTAAGCTACCAAATCAGCGATAAACTCACCGAAAGCCACCTCCACGCCGCCGGCCTCCAAACCCCCGCTCCCGACCCCAACTGGTCCATATATAGACCTGTTGAAACCTTAAGCAACTTCGAAATCACCACCATCATCCTCATTTCCTTCTCCGTCCTCTACGGCTCAGCCTTCATGAGCGCTGACCTCGTCAGCCAACGCAAAACCAAAGTCCTCCGCCGTGGTCTCGCCACCCCAACCTCCGGCACCACCGTCCTAGGCGCCAACCTACTCGGAAGCTGGTTCCTCCAATACCTCACCGCCATCGGCGCCATCCTCATCATCAGCCTCTTCCAGCCCATCTCCACAAGAACCCTCCTCATCTCCCTCATCATGTTCGCCCTCCTGTGCTTTTACTCCGTCTGCATCCAAATCTTCTACCTAAGAATCTTCAAAAACCCTCAACTCGCCATGTTCATCGGCATGATGGTCTCCATGGTCCTCATGTTCCTCGCCATGCTCGAAGACATGAAAGACCTCCTCACAGGCGTCCCCGAAATCCTCTTCACCGCCGCCTACCTTTCCCCCATGTACTGGCTCATCGAAGCCTTCACTGGCCAAAGCCTCCTGCTCCCCATTCTCGTCCTCTTCCTCCTAGGCGCCGCCTTCTTCGTCGCCGGCAGCTTCAAAGTCCGCGACTTCGCCGACTAACCCCCCCCACCCCTTTAACAGGTCCATATATGGACCCGAGTAGCAGCTCCCTTATTAATGGGTCCATATATGGACCCGAATAGTAGCCCCCCCTATAACGGGTCCATATATGGACCCGTTATAGGGTTCCTCCGGGAATCTTGCCTATAGCCAATGAAACTTTGCCTCTAGGCAATGAGGAAACCTCTAGCTTTCGAGCTTACAATTGACAAGACCACAGCAAATTTCCCCAACATGAACGTGAACTTCTCAAATTTTTACAACTAAACACTCGATTGATGGAAATAGTCCTT
>CAZCLL010000034.1:8411-18807 GCA_964499555.1 uncultured Fastidiosipila sp. | reverse complement strand
TAAAACAATACGTCGTGGAGTAGCGTTCCGCCAAGATACTAGCCATGCAGATCGAAGTGGCGGGCTCAGCAATTCGTCGTAGTGTAGCGCACCGACTCCTCACTAGCCCAATCGTCACAGTGGCGGGTAAAACAATACGTCGTGGAGTAGCGTTCCGCCAAGATACTAGCCATGCAGATCGAAGTGGCGGGCTCAGCAATTCGTCGTAGTGTAGCGCACCGACTCCTCACTAGCCCAATCGTCACAGTGGCGGGTAAAACAATACGTCGTGGAGTAGCGTTCCGCCAAGATACTAGCCATGCAGATCGAGGTGGCGGGCTCAGCAATTCGTCGTAGTGTAGCGCACCGACTCCTCACCAGCCCAATCGAATAAGTGGCTGGTAAAACAATACGTCGTGGAGTAGCGTTCCGCCTCTTTAGCAAAGTCAAACATGGGGGAACAGTCAGTAGATGATGAAAGTGGTGTTTGCAGTTTTGGCCAAAGTCACCGCAGCACTTTTTCCCTACTGGCAAGTTGATTCCGGGTTCTGCTGCGAGATTGGCGGTAAGGTCTCTTGTGTCGGATGTATCAGCTGCTTGATATCCCTCCTAGGCTTTGGTTGGCTAGGAGTGGAGGTTGGTTTACTAGAATATAATAAGGCATGTTGGACAGGATTTGTCGCTGTCCATACTGAATATATTACGTAAGGGTCGGTTTTCGGGGAAATGGCTCCCAAATGGGCTTGATTGGGGGGATTTTGGGGTGTTTGCAGGTTTATTGAGCGACAGGTAATAAGTTGTGCGTGGATAACGACAGATCCTGACCAACGTGACTAGTTATATAATTAGAAAGGGCAGCCAATCACATAATAAATCTCTTCAAGCTCACCAACAGCACCCTAACAAGCTTACCTAACAAGAAAAGACTTGCGCGGAAGCTGGCTGAATGTATAATCTACGCGAGTTAAGAAAGTTCCGGGCTTTGCAAGGGGAATCAAGGGACGCGCAAAGCAGAAGATCGCATCGAAAACGACCCACATCATAAACAACTCATATTCATAACAACACAGTAAATCAAATCATGAAGGGGAATACGAAATGAAGAAGGAAGCGAGTTCTTCAGTGTCCAAGAACACGGCGCCTCACGCCAAGAGCACCGTGCCAAGCGCCAAGGACACGGTGCCAAGCGCTGGCCACACAGCGGCGCACGCCAAGGGAAAGGCACAGCGCGCTAGGCACAAGGTAGCAGCCGTGGCGGTCCTGATGCTGGCGGTGGTGATGGTGGCTTTGACGGCCTGTGGGGGGCTAGGGCAAGGGGCGGACAAGGTTTTGCGTGTGGGGACGAATGCTGAGTTTCCGCCCTTTGAATACATCGATAATGATGGGGAAGTGGCGGGCTTTGATGCCGATTTGATTGAGGCGGTTGCACAGACGCAAGGCTATCGTGTCGAGTGGGCGAATATGGAGTTCAAGTCGCTGATTGGGGCTCTGGAATCTGGTGGGATTGATGTGGCGATTGCCGGGATGACGATTACGGAAGCGCGCCTGCAAAGCGTGGATTTCACCGATCCTTATTACGATGCGACGCAGGCGCTTGTGCTTTTGGAAGGCAGCACCTACCAAACGATTGAAGAACTGAATGGCAAGAAGGTCGCCGTTCAGGAGGGAACTACAGGCGACCTGATGGTGACGCCTGGTGGGGAAGGGGCGATCTTGACGGATCCTTCGACCCAAGTCTTCCGCTTCAAGAAGGGGGTTGACGCAATCCTGACCCTCCTCAACAGGGCCGTGGATGCGGTGGTGATTGATGCGACGCCGGCTGCTGAGTTTGTTAGAGCCAACCAAGGCAAGATCTTCCAAGTGATGGTGGAAGGGGAGCCGGAGCAGTACGGGATTGCCGTGCGCAAAAGTGCAGCCGGCGAGAACCAGCTCCTGGCTGAGCTCAATGAGGGCTTGGCAAAGATCAGGCAAGATGGGACCTATGATCGGCTTTATGAGCAGTATTTGGGGTCGGGTGAGACGGCTGTTGGGCGCAGGACGTCTGAGAATCCTTTCCTGGATTTCCTCTACCAATTGGAGTTTATTTTCATCACGAATAATGGAGCCTACCTGATGCTGCAAGGCTTGGGTGTCACCTTGGTGATTTCCTTCTTTGCGATTCTGTTGGGGACGGCTTTGGGATTCCCTGCAGCGACGGTTCGCATGGCGGCTAGAGTCAGGGGGAAGAGGTCGTTGGGGGCGGCTTTGGCCGGAATTTACATTGATATCATCCGCGGTACGCCGACTGTGGTGCAGCTCTTGATTATGTACATGGTGATCTTTAACAGCCGGGTGGGGACCATCGCGGCGATCCTGACCTTCGGGATCAACTCGGGGGCTTACGTCTCGGAGATTGTGCGTTCGGGCATTCAGGCTGTGGGCAAGGGGCAAACTGAGGCGGGGCGGTCTCTGGGCTTCACCTACAACGAAACCATGCGCTATATTGTGATGCCTCAGGCGGTCAAGAACATTCTGCCTGCCCTAGGGAACGAGTTCATCACGCTGATTAAGGAGACCTCGATTGTCGGCTATGTCGCCATTATGGATCTGACCAAAGCCGGAGACTTCCTCATTTCACGCACCTACAACGCCTTTATTCCTTTAATCACTGTCGCGATCGTGTACTATTTGCTGATCAAAGTGTTGACGACCTTGCTCGGCCTCTTCGAAAGGAGACTAAACAAAAGTGATAACCGTTACTAATCTTCAGAAACAGTTCGGAGACCTCCAAGTGCTCCGTGGGATTGATGCCACGATCGAGAAGGGCGAGTGTGTCTGTGTCATCGGCCCTTCCGGTTCGGGCAAGAGTACCTTTTTGCGCTGCTTGAACCTTCTCGAAACGCCAGATGGCGGGCAGATCACGATTGATGGCGAGGAGCTGACGGCGAAGACCACAGACATCAATTTGCTGCGTCGCAAGGTGGGCATGGTTTTCCAACAGTTCAACCTTTTCCCACACCTCACGATCCTCGAGAATGTCACACTGGCCCCGATCAAGCACGGGCTTCTGTCCGAGGTGGAGGCCAAAGCCGCCGGCCTCAAACTTCTCTCCCGCGTGGGGGTGGCAGATAAGGCCGAGAGTTACCCGGCGCAATTGTCGGGTGGGCAACAGCAGCGTGTGGCGATTGCGAGGGCATTGGCCTTGCAACCGAAGGTCATGTTGTTTGATGAGCCGACGTCGGCGCTGGACCCGGAAATGGTGGGCGAAGTGCTGGATGTTATGAAAGAATTGGCCATGGAAGGCATGACGATGTTGGTGGTAACCCATGAGATGCACTTCGCTCGTGAGGTTTCGGATCGGGTGATTTTCATGGATGAAGGCCGCATTGTTGAGGAGGGAGCACCGGAGAAGGTATTGGCGTCTCCGCAAAATGAACGGACGAAGCTCTTCTTGAGTAAGGTGCTATAAGCGTTCCTTGCGCTTGTTTACTTATAATGATAATAAAGGCCTTTCTTGACAGGAAGGCCTTTATGCGTTAAAAATGTTTATTGCTTTACTATGCGCAAGTAAGAAAAATGCTTCAAATGGCTTGAATTCAGCTTAAAATCTGCTTGCAATTGGCTATAATAGGAAACTATCACGGGATTTTAAGCGAAAAGTTCGCTTCCTTAGCGTTCTTGTCGCTTCTTTGGCGTTCTGACGTTCGGGTTGCAAGCTGCCAGGTCTCGTAAGAGGAGGATTACCTTGAAGAGAAGATCGATTTCTACACGTCTGGCTGCCCTATCCGTTGCCGGTTTACTGCTACTTAGCTCTTGTAATCGGATTGGGGAACCTGCCGATCCGGCTGATTGGGGCTTTTCCGCTACGGTTTTCTACAATGCCTTAGGCGGTATTATTAACCAGCGTGAAATTCGTGAGACGAATTATTTGCCCAATTCCCTCGTTTATGAACCGGCCGGGACGACGGGTATGTTGATCACCCCAGTTAAAGAGTCGAGTATTCTGGCCGGCTGGTATACGGCTTATACAGAATCGACGGATGCTGATGGAAACACGATCTATACGTTTGACCCGCAAGATCGCTGGGATTTTCACAGCGATCGTATCCAAGAAGACATGACCCTTTATGCTCGCTGGATCCAACAAGCACAGGCTCGTTATATCGATCCGGCAACGGATCAAGTAATGTTCCGCAAGAACCTGACGGCTGCGTCACCCATTACGCCCTTGTCCGGGGCTGTGGCCAATTTGGTTTCGAAACCCGGCCACACGATGACGGGCTACTTCCATGACCGGGAACTTTCAGAACCTTTTGACTTCTCTACCTATACGTTTATCCCTGCCCTTCCTACAGAAAAAGAGCTCTATGAACAGCTGGCTGAAGAGTTCCCAGAGAATTTCCTGCCATATGTCTATGTTTCTCCTACACCTGCTCCGACTGCTGAAGGAGAAGTGGAAGAAGGCGCTCCGCAAGAAGCGATTGATGAAGAGGCGGATTTGGTTTATCTAAGAAGCTTGGGTTACGACCTTCAAGGGGATGAGACGGAGCTTCAAGCGATTAGAACCCGTAAGAATGAAATCATTGAAGAATACATCCAGGCTTACCTAGCCAATAATGAAGAGACGGATGTCTACCTCCGCTATTCTGTCGGAAACGTGGCGACGATTACCAGTCCGGAAGATTTGAAACGTGGAACCTCCTATGGCTTCTTCGATTCGGAAGGCGGCGCAACCTTGACCTTGGGCGCTGATATCGATATGGCCGGGAAATCCTTTACGACTTCGGAAGTCTTCACCGGGACGCTGGATGGCCAAGGCTACACCGTTTCGAATTTGAAACTTACGATCAGTACAGCGAGAAGAGATCGGGTGACCGAGAAGGACGGCGCGCTCTTCGGAACCTTAGACGGCGCGACGATCAAAGATATCACCTTTAAGGACATGGAGATTGTAGTGAATGTGCCTACGGGGATCCATGTGAATGCGGCGGCTTTGGCCATTGAAGCCATTGGAGCCACGATCGAGAATGTGACCTTCGACGGACTCACAATTACGACGGGACGTGGTGACGATGGAAGATCAAGCTATGTGGTTTCCGATTCAATTCTGGATAACCAAGGTTCGGTGATCACGGGACTTCAAGGACGTAATGTGACGATCAATGCCTCGGCTGATGTGGAAGTCCACTTGGACTTGGAAGCTATGGAATAGCTTCTTACCATAAAATCTTCATAGTGTCAACAAAGCTCTGTTCAAATATGGAGTAAAATGTGAACATATGATGACCAGTTCAGCTTCGTGTTACGGAAGTACCGAAAAACTAATGTGATATAATATCGGAAATGTTAGAGGTGGCTAATTATGGCTGCTTTTGATAATCTCAAAAGAGGAGAATAATACATGAGAAAGAGTTTAATTGGAAAATTGACTGCTCTGGCCATGGCTGGCGTACTCGTTTTCTCAGTGGCTGCGTGTAACAACACGCCGACGACTGCTGCACCTACACCAGGTGGCACAACAGTAGCCGGCGAAACCGATGCCCCTGGTACAGACGGGACTACTCCGGAAGGCACAACAGAAGGCGAGCCCAGCGGCGAAGTCGCAGCTGACCTCCCTGCAGATCGCTATGATGCGACGACTACCCCTCGTACCGGGAACAACGAGACCACACCTTTGGTTCTTGCAACGGGTACTTTGGACGGTAAGTTCAGCTCATTCTTTGCAACTTCTGCTTATGACGTAAACGTCACTGACATGACCGGTCTGGGTCTTCTTTACTACGATAAGGATGGCGCTCCGCAGGCAGGTGTTGAATTCCCGTCTGTTGCCTATTCCTTCACAGCGGATGTAAATGCGGACAGCACTGAGTCGAAGTACACCTTCGTCATTAAGAATGGTCTGACCTTCAGTGATGGCGAGCCGATTACGGTTGATGATGTTATTTACAGCATCTATGTTCTGTCTGATCCTTATTATGATGGTTCATCTACTTACTACACCATGAACATCGAAGGCATGCGTGAGTATCGCCTACAGACGTCTGCTGAATTAATTGATGTGGCTGCTGCGATCCAGGAAGCTGGTATTTCTGGTGAAGGCGATGCGGATCCTGTATTCGGTGAGGCTGAGGGCAGAGCTGCTGAAATGCAGGCTGCTTACTGGGCTTATCTGCCTGAGGCAGGTGTCCGTTTCACTCAGGACATCGTTGATACGGTGAATGCGAACTACGGTTCAGATGCATATGTCTCCAACTATTTTGCACCGAACCTGACCTATGCTGACCTCGATACCGACAGCTGGAAAGTCGCTTTTGCCATGGGTATGTGGGGCTACGGCTCGTTGGGCGAAGATGAAGTAACCTTCACTGACTCGCTTGACAACACCTATGACATGACCACCGATGATTTGACCGTTGAAGATTTCTGGACCAACATCCTGATGACCTACGGTTGGAACCTCTCTTCTGATGATGGCATCAATTATGAGCAAGCCGGTAACAGCAGCATTGAAGACTATGTCAACACGATGTTCTTCGATAACGAAGGTGCTGTTGAAGGCGGCGTTACTGACATCTCTGGTATCTCCAAGACGAAGGTTACTGGCGATGACGGTGTTGAGCGTGATGCAGTCGAAATCTTGGTTGCTGGCGTCGATCCTACCGCGATCTTCAAGATGGGCATGACGGTTGCACCGATGCATTACTACAATGATGGGTACACTGGCGAATTGACCGCCAATGGTGTGGCTACCAAGAATCGTGAATACATCGACCACCTGAAATCTAAGAATGTAAAACCTGTTGGTGCAGGCCCATACATCTTTGAGTCTTATGAAAACAACGTGGTTACCTATACTGCGAACGACAGCTACCTCATGGGTTCGCCCAAGATCAAGACTGTCCGTTACCAGGAAGTAGCCGGCGGTTCTGAAATGGACGTTCTGGTCACCGATCAGGTTCACTACTCCAACCCAAGTGCTTCTACCTCTTTGGTTACCACCATTTCTGAGGGCGAAGGCGATTATGCGAAGCTCGACTACATCTTGGTTGACAACGATGGTTATGGTTACATCGGTATTCAAGGTCAGGCATTCCCTGAACTGAAAGTCCGTCAGGCCTTAGCTCATGCAATGAACCCGCAGCTGTCCATCAATGACTTCTACGGCGAACTTGCCAGCGTCAACTATCGTACGATGACCAAGGTTCTCTGGGCCTATCCTGAAAACCCGACCTCTCTCTATCCTTATGATGGAACTGGTGAGACTTCGAAGGCTCTGTTCCTTGAAGCGGGTTACATTTATGACGAAGCCACGAATGTCATGAGCTACCCGGCAGACGACGAGAGAGCCGGTCAGCAGGTTTCGATCACTATGACCCTGCCTTCTGCTTCTGATTCGCATCCGGCAGGCGTGATCTTCCTCGACACACAAGAAGTTTTGGCTTCCATTGGTGTCGCGACCGAGATTGCGGTTGACTCTGACCTTCTGAACAAACTCAGCACGGCTTATGAGTCTGGTATCCAAATTTGGGCAGCAGCCTGGGGCAACGGCGGTGTCGATCCTGACATGTTCCAGATCTGGTACTCCGATCCGGCCGAGAACCAAGGCACTTCTGCTGCAAGATCCGGTCTCTACTGGCTCTTCCAGAACGGCGACGAGGAAACCAAGGGAATGCTCACCGAGCTCAACTCTCTGATCAAGGCTGGTCGTGAGACACTCGATCCCGAAGAGCGTAAACCGATCTATGCAAGAGCCCTTGAACTGTCCACTGGTTTGGCGGTTGAAGTCCCCACCTATCAGCGTAAGAATATGTTCGCCTATAACAAGGATGTCATCAATACTGATACACTCTTCACCGGCGAAGATGTTACACCATTCCAGAGCCCAATTGCGTTCATCTGGAACGTGGAGCTGAACGGCTAATCCCATCATGGGTGATGTCAAAAATTAATTCTTAAATTCGCGAGTGCAGGGCTTGAGCATTTCAAGCCCCGCACTACGTTTATGATTAGGTGGAACCCTCGACATGGGAAAATACATTGCAAAACGACTCGGATTAGCCGTTGTGATTATCATCGGCGCTTCTTTTTTAATTTATCTTCTATCAATGCTGATGCCAGTCGATTACATTGATAATCAGACGGCAGCGGCTGTCCAGAATGGTTCAATGACCTTGGACGAAGTACAACGATTAAAAGAGCTTTATGGCCTTGCGGATAAGAGTATCGGCGGTATCGCAAAAGGATACATTGGTTGGGCCAGCAGTACACTTAGAGGCGATCTAGGCTTCTCCTTTCTCTATGGAAGACCGGTTACGGATGTGATCCGTGATAATGTTTGGGTCTCGTTTACCATCTCTTTAATTGCCTATATTCTGCAGATTTTTATTGCCATTCCTTTGGGAATCAAGGCTGCAGTTCACCAATATAGTGGCTACGACTATACCGTCTCGATCTTTTCGATGGCGGCAACGTCACTTCCTTCTTTCTTCTTATCGGCCTTACTCATGAATGTGTTCAGTATTCGTTTAGGCTGGTTTCCCTTGCAAGGTCTTACTTCAGCAACGATACTTTTCTCACAAGGTTTCAGTATTGCGAAGACGCTGGATATGGCCTGGCATTTAGTCTTGCCGATTGCCGTTCTGACCCTACTGAACATCGGTGGCTTGATGCGTTATACCCGTACGAATATGTTAGAAGTGATGAATTCCGACTATATTCGTACAGCCAGAGCGAAGGGCTTAGCCGAGAAAGATGTCATTAACAGACATGCTTTCCGCAATACCTTGATTCCGCTGGTCACGACGCTGTCTGGAAGTCTTCCAGGCCTCTTCAGTGGTGCCATGATTACGGAAACTGTCTTTGCGATCCCCGGCATTGGTTATCTGGCCTTGCGTGCTACGAGACAAGGCGATATCCCCTTTGTTATGGGGTATAACGTCTATTTAGCGATTCTGACCGTCATCGGCTACCTCATCTCGGACTTGATGTACGCCGTCGTTGACCCCAGGGTCAAAATTACGAAGTAAAGGAGAATCGTGATGAGTACTGATGATAAGAAAATAGTCCATCCTGAGGCTCCAGAGACTTCTTCTCCGGCCAAAGCCGCAGCGACGCAAGGCTTAGCGGCCCAGCGTGAACATCTGGAGAATATGGAGAGGCAGAACCAGAGTGTGCGATCCATTTCGCCTTCTCGTATGGTGGCGAAGCGTTTCTTCCGCAGTAAGTTGTCGATTGTCGGCTTATTGATGTTAGTGTTCGTTTTCCTCTTTTCTTTCCTGGGGCCCGTTATTGTTGAAGCGACTTGGGGCTACGGCGAATTGGATTCCTACCGCATCCCCCGAACCTCCGGTCTTTTGACCACAGCGGATTTCGTTGGTGCGGATGGACACACCTACCAGTTCTATGACAAATCGGAAACCGTTGTACAGTTTAAAGCACCGCCGTCTTCTGAACATTGGTTGGGGACAGACCCTTCCGGTTTCGATGTCTTGACTCGCCTGATGTATGGCGGCAGAATTTCGCTCACGATTTCGTTTATGGTTATCTTCATTGAGGTGATCATCGGCACGATTTTAGGCGGTATAGCTGGGTATTTTGGTGGCTGGGTTGATCAGCTGATCATGCGTATCGTTGATATCTTTGCCTGTTTGCCAGGTCTGCCGATCCAGTTGATTCTGGCAGCAACGCTGTCAAAGATTGATTGGATTACCCCAGATCAGCGAATTTACTACTTGATGGGCTTATTGACGCTCTTAGGCTGGACCGGCACGGCTCGTTTGGTCAGAGGCCAGATCCTCACCCTCCGTGAGCAAGAGTTCATGCTGGCTGCGGAGACGACCGGTATCCGCACCTCAAAGAAGATCTTCAAACATTTGATTCCGAACACAATGCCTCAGCTCATTGTTACCGCCTCTTTAGGTCTCGGCGGAGTAATCTTATCTGAGTCCACATTGTCTTATTTAGGCTTAGGGGTTCCTTTCCCGAAGGCTGCTTGGGGTTCCATGATTGCTCAAGCCGATCCTTCCACTGGACAGGAAATCTTAGCCAACTATCCGAACCTTTGGGTTCCGGCCGGTGTACTCATTGTGGTCACGGTTCTGGGTTTCAGTTTCGTCGGTGATGGCCTGCGCGATGCCTTCGACCCCAGAATGAAACGTTAGTTAGGAGTCTTAGATGGCCAAAGAGAAAAAAAATCAAGCAAAAGTTGATGGGACGAAGGGAGACTTCCAGTACCTCACTTTAGCCGAAGAGCGGCGAATCGCAAAAGAGAACCGCCAAGTCATGAAGCAGTTCGAGGCGTATAAGAAACGCAAGAACGTGGATGAATCGGAATACGTAACCACGATGCAAGATGCAAATAATGTCGTGGAGTTCGATGACTTGCACACCTATTTCTATACGGATATCGGTGTGACAAAGGCGGTGAACGGGGTCAGCT
>CAZCLL010000034.1:0-8395 GCA_964499555.1 uncultured Fastidiosipila sp. | reverse complement strand
GGAAGGGAAGATCGTTGGCGTGGTGGGTGAATCGGGTTGTGGAAAATCCGTTACCTCGCTCTCCCTGATGCGCTTAGTGCAAGGCCCCACTGGCCAAGTTGTGAGTGGTGCCATTCGCTACCGTGCTTCGGATGGCAAAGCCTATGACATTGCGAAAGTCCCGAGCGATGAAATGCGTCGGATTCGTGGGCAGGAGATCGCCATGATTTTCCAGGAGCCCATGACTTCCTTGAACCCTGTATTCCGTATTGGTGAACAGCTCGATGAAGCCTTAGCGCTTTATAAGCCTGAATTCACCGAAGAACAACTCAAGGCACGGTCGATCGAAATGCTCGATATGGTCGGCATTGCCGATTCGGAAAAGGTGTATCGCAACTTCCCTCATGAACTCTCCGGTGGTATGCGGCAGCGTGTCATGATCGCTATGGCTTTGATCTGCGATCCTCGTTTGATTATTGCGGACGAACCGACTACGGCACTTGACGTGACGATTCAAGCCCAGATTCTGGATTTGCTTCGCTCGGTCAAGGATAAGATGCACGGCTCGATCATGTTGATTACCCATGACTTGGGTGTCATTGCGGAAATGGCGGACTATGTCGTCGTTATGTACGCTGGTAAGGTCATTGAGCAGGGAACGGTTCGTGAAGTCTTCAAATCGCCGAAGCACCCCTACACGGTAGGGCTGATGCGTTCGAAACCCAGTCTGACCGAAATGGGGGAGAGGCTTTACTCGATTCCGGGACAGGTGCCCAGCCCAGTCAATTTGCCGGATTATTGCTATTTCTGCAACCGCTGTGACTATTCCTTCAAGGAATGTGAGGAGAGCTATCCGGACTTCTATACCTTCTCGGATACGCACCGTACGGCTTGTTTCTTGTACGATGAAAAATATCAGGATCGCGGGTACCAGAAACCGGAACTACCGACCTCCATTGCTTCCGGCCAGGAAGCCCAAATGGCTCGCAGCATTCCACACGGTAGAGTTGACCTGGATCAGCTGAAGTCTTCACAAGAGACCTAAGCAATTGAATAATAGATCGGATACACAAACCATGAGTGACATCCAACAACACGAAAATGACATCCTTGTTGTCAATAACTTGAAGAAATATTTCCCGGCCGGTCGTAAAGGCCAAGAGAAACGTTTCGTAAAGGCCGTTGATGATATATCTTTCACCCTGAAACGCGGAACCACCATGGGGCTCGTTGGTGAGTCTGGCTGTGGTAAAACAACGGCCGGCCGTACCATTCTGCGCCTCTTGTCTGTAACCGACGGGGAAGTGTTCTTCGAAGGAAAGAATCTTGCGAAACTCTCCGCGAGAGAGCTACGCAAAATGCGTCCGCGCATGCAAATGATCTTCCAGGATCCGTACTCCAGTCTTTCGCCCCGTATGCCAGTTGGCGAAATCATTGGAGAAGCAGTCCGTGAGCACAATATTGTGCCGAAGGAAGAGCATGATAAGTATATTGCCCAGATCATGAACGCCTGTGGCCTGCCGTATCAATATGCTTCGCGCTATCCTCATGAGTTCTCTGGTGGCCAGCGTCAACGTATCTGTATTGCCCGTGCAGTGGCTCTGAAACCGGATCTGATTATCTGCGATGAGCCGGTTTCGGCATTAGACGTTTCGATCCAGGCCCAGATCCTGAACCTCTTGCAAGATCTGCAAGATGAGTTTGGCTATAGCTATCTCTTCATCTCGCATGACCTCTCCGTTGTCGAGTATATTTCTGACACGATCGGCGTCATGTATTTAGGTTCGATGATGGAGATGGGTGACAAGTCTAAGATCTTTGCCAATCCGATGCACCCCTACACCCAAGCCTTGCTGTCGGCTGTACCGGTTGCGGATCCGGACTCGAAGATGGATCGCGTGATTCTGGAAGGGGATATTCCCAGTCCTGTGAACCCGCCATCTGGTTGTAAGTTCAGAACCCGTTGCAAGTATGCCATGGATATCTGTGCGAAGGTCGCCCCGGATTTCAAGGAATATGAGCCTGGACATAAGGTGGCTTGCCATCTCTATCCACAAGATCGCATGCAACCTGAAGTTGAGCTGACTGCGCCTTCCGTTCAGGCAGAAGCGTAAGCTTATGGCCCGTAAAGAGAAACGGAAAAAGAAGGAGAAAGAGCCCTTTATCGACGATGGCCGCGTGTTGGCGGACATGTCTGTGGACGGGATGCCCACCTCGATTCCCGAGCGACTCTACGTCGGGGGCAGGCGGAAGAAACTCCCGAAGCTCGACGAACAAGGCTATCCGATTGACAAGGAAGACACCGTCGAGCTAAGCAAGGAAGAAGAGAAAGCCATTACCCGCGGGGTGATCAAAGCCTTTTTGCTCTACGGTGGTGTCTCGGTTCTACTGATGGTAGGCGTTTTCTTACTCCTACATTTCCTCTGGCTAGGCTAGACCACCTAAAGAAAAACACAAAGAAAACCGCTATCCTTTTCTGGGGACAGCGGTTTTTTCATAATTTCGCAGGGCTCTTACACAATTAGAGCGTTTTCAATACCGCCCGGCAAGGACTGCCTTCACGTCCTTCCAGGAGTAGAGGATAGGCGGTAATCTGGTACGAGCCTTGGGGCACATCAGCGAGCCTTACGTCTTCTAGAACACCAATGCCGGCACCCAAAATAATTTCGTGAACACGGGTATTCGTCTCGCCACGGCCAATGCTCATGGCGTCGATACCAATGGATTGCACGCCCAAATCACGTAAGTACTCTGCAGCATCAATCGAGAGGGCGATGTAGCCTAGATTGAAATCCTCTTCGAAGGAGTTTCTGGTTTTGAGCAAGACGCGTTCGTCCTCTTCGATTTCAAAAGGTTCCAAATCATCAGCGGTAATGAAATCTGTGACGGATGTCAGGTCCAGCACACGACAAGGGCCATCGAAGAGCTTGAGATCTAAGTCTTCGACAGCGGCCCCGCCGGCAAGTTTGTGTAAAGGGGCATCCATGTGGGTTCCGGTATGGAGATTCATAAAAAGGGTGGATTCATTGGTTTGGTTGTCTTTGTAGAGGGAGACCCACTCGTATTTAGGTAGTTTCGCTTCTTTGTTCTTGTAGACCGCCATGACTTCACGGATCGGTCGGTTGATGTCGTAGTACATAGAGACTCCTTTTCATAGTGGCGAAGGGGCCAGGTCGGCCGTGAGGTGAATCCCGAGGCACCTTCAGCAAGGCTTCGATTACGTTAAGGTTTCGGTTTCGTTTGTCCAAGTGTGGCCTAAGTCAGCCAAGAGTTGGTCGGCTGAAGAAGGACCCCAGCTGCCTCGGGGATAGACTTCTGGTACCAGACCGACTTCGTCTCGTTTGGCTCGGAGTTCGTGCATCCAAGTCCAGGAGCGGACGATTTGCGGCCAGGGGGTGAAGTACTCGCGCTGCCCTTCATAGGCGGCGAGGAGAAGCCTTTCGTAGGCTTCCGGCGTGTTGCTGTGGGCTTCAAGATTGCAGCTTTGGCAGAAATTCATATTGACTTCGGTCGTCTCGTTGCGGCTGCCGGGCTTCTTGATCAGGAAGGATAAGGCAATGCCTTCTTGGGGTTGAATCTCGATGTGCAGGCGATCCGCATGAAAATCCGAACCGATCTGTTTGAAGTTAATGGTGACAAAGGTTTTCCGCTCCGCCAAAGCCTTACCGCTTCGCAGATAGAAAGGCACACCCTGCCAGCGTTCGTTATCGATCCAGACTTTGAGCGCAGCATAGGTTTCCGTCACACTGTCTGGAGCGACCTTTGCCGTCTCGGTATAGCCTTCATATTGGCCCAGAGCCAGCTGTGTGTGAATGTCGTCTTCCGGTGCCCGCAAAGCCCCTAGGAGAGCCTCCTGGGCTTGCTGGACGGCCTCGCCATCATCCTGGTTGACCGGCTCCATCGCCACAATAGTCATGACCTGAAAGAGGTGGCCTTGAATCATATCTTTCAGAGCGCCGGTCGCATCGTAGTAGGCACCGCGCCCACCGATGTCCAGTTCTTCCAAGGCATTAATCTCCACAGATTCGATCGCCTCCCGGTTCCAAGCGGCGCGGAAAAGCGCATTTTCCCGGCGCAAAGTCATGATGTTCTGCACCATCTCTTTGCCCAGATAGTGATCGATGTGGTAGATCTGTTCGATCCCAAAAGCCGCCGAAAGCTTGTTCGTAATCTCACGAGCGTCTTCTAGGTTACTGCCGAAAGGCTTCTCAATAATGACGCGACACTGCCCGCGCAGGCAGCCCGTATTCAAAAGGCTATCCGAGATCAGCGGGAAGAACTCCGGAGCTACCGCGAAGTAGAAGAGGTAGCGCATGGGCTTCTTGTCCCAAACTTGCGTCTCATCGTAGTAACGGAAGAGATCTAGGTAATCCTTAGGTTTCGTAAAGTCCATTTCCAGGTAGTCGACTCGCTTGGCAAAAGCCTGAAACGAATCCTCCGTCACCTTGAAACGGGCAAACTTCTCCACCCAAGGCTTGATCTCCTGAAGATAATCTTCCCTGGTCCACCCGCGTCTTCCTAGGGCCAGGAAGGTCGCCGTGTCATCCACCAGCCCCCTGGCATGGAGGTTATAGAAAGCCGGCATCAGCTTACGCTTCGCCAGATCCCCGGTTGCACCAAATACTGTATAGACCACATGATCCATGCTTACGCCTCTTCATCCGTTTGCGGCCACTCGTGATGGAAAATGCCCACCGTATCGGTTCTCTGGAAGGTGTGTGCACCGAAATAGTCGCGCTGCGCCTGGATCAAGTTGGCGCTGCTTCTCGCAGTCCGCAACTGGTCGTAGTAGCTAATCGCGGCTTGGAAGGTCGGCAGTGGCACGCCCGTAGCGACAGTTTCGCCCACCAGCCCACGGAGGGCAGGAATCCCCTCTTGCAAGGTCTTCGTGAAGTTCGGCGACAAAAGCAAGTTATCCAGCTCCGGATCCGCCTCGTAGGCCGCCATGATGGGGCTTAAGAGGGTCGAGCGGATGATGCAGCCCGCCCGGAAGGTGGCCGCGATGGTGCGGTAGTCCAAGTTCCAGCCGTAGGCTTTGGCCGCTGCTTTATACAGGGCGAAGCCTTGGGCATAGGCCAGCAAGCGAGCGGCTAAGAAGGCTTTGGCCAAAGCCGCCGTCTCCAACTCCCCAAGCGCATCCGCCAGTACTCCGGAAGGGAGGGTTTGGGAGGCAATGACGCGAAGTTCTTTCTCGGTGCTGATGTAGCGCGTATTGAGACCAGAACCTAAAACAGAGAGGTCAATGCCTAAGTTCAGCGCTTCTTCGTTCGTCCACTTCCCGGTGCCCTTATTGCGTGAAATATCCAGAATGTGGTCGACAAGGGAGGCGCTTTCGGAATCCGCACCGTAGGCGCGGATGGCCATCGTCGGGGGATCTTCCTCTGAAAGGGAGGGATCCAGATCAACAGAAGGATCCTGCGGATCTTTTTCGCGCAAGATGCGAACCGTGATTTCGCTCAAGTAAGAGGAGAGGTCTCCGGTATTCCATTCTTCGAAAAGATCGGCGATCTGTTCGTTGGGTAAGCCCTTGGTTTTCAGGAAAAAATAGAGGTCGGCGATGAGCTGCATGTCTGCATACTCAATGGCGTTATGGACCATTTTGACGTAGTGGCCGGCTCCGTTTTCACCCATGTAGGCGCAGCAAGGGCTGCCGTCGGGGGCTTTGGCCGCGATGGCTGTGAGGATGGGGGAGACTTCCGTGTAGGTGTCCAAGTCGCCGCCAGGCATGATGGCTGGGCCGAAGCGCGCACCGGACTCACCGCCGGAAACGCCGACGCCCAGGTAACGAAGGCCACGGGCTTGTACAGCCTCATAGCGGCGCCTTGTGTCCTGGAAGTGGGCATTCCCGCCGTCCATGATGATGTCGCCTTCTTCCCAACGGGGAAGGAGCTCATTGATCAGGGCGTCGGTGGGGCCGCCGGCCTTGACCATCAAGAAGAGCTTTCGAGGCTTCTTCAAGATCTTCACAAGGTGCGCTAAAGACTCCGCGGGGATGAGCTGTTGTTCGGGGTGATCTTGGGCGGCCTGGATGGCCTTTGCGGTGGTGCGGTTATAGACGGCGACACGGAAGCCGCGGTCGGCCATATTAAGTGCGAGATTTTTGCCCATGACGGCCATGCCTAGAACGGCGATGTCCGCAACGGGGGTTGGAATTTCATTTGCCATGTTGTACCTCTTTCGACTGAACAGTTTACCTAGTTAAACTATTTTAGCGCAGAAGGAGGGGAAATTCAGTTCACGTGATTACCCGTGTCAGCGGCGGAATGTGTTTCGGCGGCTTTGGCCAAAGCTGCACGCTTCACCTGGTTTTCCCGGCGCTTTTGGTTGATGCGGAGGAGGCGCTGCATGCGGGGGCGATTGTAGCGCTGAATGATGATGAAGGGGAGGTGCCCCAGGAGGCTCAAGGTGAAAATAAGGAGGAACATGCCGGGCGGATTCCAAATGATGAAAATCGAGGTCATGAGGATGGCACGGACGTGGTTGCTCTCGCTGACGTTGATGTCGTAGATGAAGGATTCCAGGTAGTCGGGGTCTTGGGATTCGAGATGGCTCTTGTCGACTTCGGTGAGGCCGGCGACGACGGGGAGGAAGTCTTTCCAGGCCTCGACTTTGAAGTGTTTCTTGTAGAAATTGCCGCCGTCTTCCCAGGCGAAGCACTGAAACCACCACAGGGAGGAGTCATACCAGGTCTTCGGCAAGAGGTAATCGATGAATACGCGCGCAACTTGTTGCACGATATAAATGAAGACATCTAGCCAAAAGAGCTCCCAACCGGTGGTGATTGAGAAGAACATGTATTACCTCGCTTGTGTTGTTGTTGTTGTTGTTGTTGTTGTTATTGTTGTTGTTATTGTCGTTATTGTTATTGTTGTTGTTTTGTTTTTTTGCTGTTGCTGTTTGTTTATTTGCTGTTGCTGTTGCTGTTTGTTTATTTGCTGTTGCTGTTGCTGTTTGTTTGTTTGCTATTGCTGTTGCTGTTTGTTTGTTGTTGATCGTTGTGTTTGTTGCTGCTGCTTGTTGCTATTGCTCGTCGCGTATGTTGCATTCCTGCGGGAATTGGTCCTTGCATTTGTTCCGTTTCGAGGGGAACGTTCCTCATTTGCAAATATTCGTTTACAAATATTCTGGTGGATTATTTCCCTCGCTCGTATTTGGCTATTGTAGGCATTGGGGGGAAAGTTCGCAAGGTTCAACCCGAACGGGAGTGCTGTAAGGTTTTGTAAAGACTTTGGTTCTGCGGTTTCTGCGGATTTCATTGTTTTTCTTTTCGCTTATCAGTGATTCTCTGGGCTACTGACTTGGTGAATGGTCTCTGCTGAACAGGTAACAAGATATTGATGGTCAGGATCTGCAGGGATCCAAGCTTTGGTACCGGATTTGTTATTGCAGGTGATATTATGTGTAGAAGATAATCCATAAAACGCATATTTTACGGCAAAAACTTGCATATCGTCTTCAGGATTTCTAGTGGTGTTTAGGGTTTATTTGTATTGGTGCAGATCCTGACCAGCATACTATATTGGGTATTTTTGGTGAGATGTTCCTTGTGTGCCCGCCGGGCTAAAATTGACCACAAGCGCCGACTTATCTTTGACCAGGTAAAGCCGAAATAAAATTGACCACCCCCTCACAAAGACTCTACCATTTGTTTAGCACAAACATAGGGAGGGTCATATGAAAGGAAGTGGCGACATTATTATGGTCAGAGACATGAGGGAAAATCAAGGGAAGAGCATTTCGCAAATTGTGCGAGATACAGGCATGTGTAGGAACACGGTAAAGAAATATTTGAGAGAAGGCCCAAGCACCGACAAGCGAGTTGGTTCGAAGAGAGCATCCAAACTTGATCCATACAAGGAGTTTATTAACGAACTTCTTTCGAGTGGCATTGTGAATGCGACCGTTATCTTTAATCGTCTCGTAGAAAAAGGGTATAAAGGTGGTATCAGCATTCTTAAAGAGTATCTGAAACCATTACGCCCACCCAGAACCACCAATGAAGTAGCGGTTATTCGATACGAAACGAAGCCCGGACAGCAAGCACAGATGGATTGGGGCATTTGTAAGTACACTGATTATCAAGGACGTATTCGAAAACTCGCTTGTTTTGTTATGGTTCTAGGGTTTAGCCGCATGCGCTACATCGAATTCAGACGTCGTTGTGACCAAAAGAGTTTATTGAGTTGCATGGTAAACGCTTTTCAATATTTTGGTGGAATTCCGCTGAACGTTTTAACGGACCATATGAAAACTGTTGTTATTCATATGGATAACAAGAAAGCCATCTGGCAAGAAACGTTCGAACACTTCGCTGCAGAGTTGGGATTTGTCCCCAAGTTATGCCGTGTCCGACGTCCGGTCACTAAGGGTTATGACAAGATTTTCGTTATGTAAAGAAATCCGGACTAAGGCTGGT
>CAZCLL010000033.1:0-19561 GCA_964499555.1 uncultured Fastidiosipila sp. | reverse complement strand
TTGCCCCGTCATATTTATACATGTAATAGGATTCATCCGTGAATTCGTAGGGGAGTGGATTCATGAACGTACCTCGTTTCCTGCCTTGTTTTTATTGATCAGTGTGTGGATCTTGGCCGTTTGGTTGACCAAAGTGGACAAAGACGAATCGTGATTGATAGCGTCAATGATGAGGGCGACAAACTTGGAACAGTCGACGTCGATAAACCAAGGGGCAGCTAATAGTTCCGGTGAACGATAAGTGAGATTGGAACCTAATACGCCGTCAATGAGGCCGTCCTTATAGGCCTGATTGAACTTCTCGAAGCCCGAGGTGAAGAGGGCGAAGGAGACCACGCAGAAGACGCGTCTGGCCTTTCTTTTCTTCATTTCTTTGGCGATATCAAGCATGGAATCCCCACTGGAGATCATGTCGTCAACCACTAAAACATCTTTACCGGAAACATCATCACCTAAGAACTCATGTGCGGTGATGGGGTTTCTGCCGTCGACGAGCGTTGTATAGTCACGGCGCTTATAGAAGGTGCCCAGCGGGGCCTTGAGCATCGAAGCGTAGTACATGGCGCGGTTGATCGCCCCTTCATCCGGACTGATGAACATGAGGTTCTGGCTATTGAGGTCCAGATCCGGAATGCGGTTCGTTAAGGCCTTCAGCATCTGATAGGTAAGGGGCATGCTCTCGAAACCGGAAGTCGGGGTTGAGTTGGCAACTCTGGGGTCATGGGCATCGAACGTGATGACGTTTTCTACACCCAGATTATCTAATTCTTCCAGCATGAAGGCGCAGTCCAAAGATTCTCGGGAGCTCCTTCTGTGCTGGCGGCTCTCGTAAAGGAAGGGCATGATGACATTGATGCGTCTGGCCTTGCCGCTGGCGGCTAAAATGATGCGCTTGAGATCGGCGAAATGTTCATCGGGGGTCATCGGTTTCTGTTCGCCATAGAAGAGGTAAGAAACCGAATAATTCATGACATCACAGAGAATGAAGAGGTCATGGCCTCGGACGGAGTCCAAGAAGATGGCTCTACCTTCCCCGGTTGCATGACGCGTACTCATGGCCTTGAGCCTGTAATCATCTCTTAGAAAGCCCGGGAGCGCTCGGTCAGACTCCGATGAGTAGGCTCCTCGGCGGGTGATCAGGTGCTCATTGACCTTCTCCGAAAATGGCTCAATGCCGGCAAGCGGAACGAGACCAATCGGCCCTACCGGAATCATGGGATTATCACCATACTGATCATAAGCATAGTAATTCCGGTCCGCTGCATGTGCGTGTTTATTCATTCGTGCCTCCATGAAACTTTGAGAACTTATCCTTGCGTCTGCTATTATAAACGAAACTTACCTTTCATTACACGCGCGGACGACCTTTTAGGAGAACTATGGCACTTATCAATTTTCAGAACACCAAACACTATGCAACAGCCGGAAACTTGGCCCAATGTCCCCAAGAGGGAATCCCGGAAGTGGTCTTGGCCGGTCGCTCGAATATCGGGAAGTCCAGCTTGATTAATGCCTTGACGCAGAGTCGCACGCTAGCCCGCGTGAGCCAGACCCCGGGAAAGACCCGTTTGGTTCTCTATTTTCTGGTGGATAATCAATTCTTCCTCACGGACCTTCCGGGCTACGGTTATGCGAAAGCCTCGAAGGAGAAACTGAGCGAATTCAATCGCTTGGCGGATGATTACTTGACTTCTTCCCGGCCGATCGCTCTGGTGCTGGTCTTAGTGGATATCCGCCACGGCCCCACCGAGAATGATCAGATGATCATGGCGTACCTAGACTTTCATGGCATCGACTATCTCGTGGTCTTAAATAAGGCGGATAAATTCAGCAAGGCCCAGGCGGATCGTCAAGTGGCAGCCTTCCGTAAAGAGGGGCTCTTGCCTGAACACAAAGAGGCTTTTGTCGTATCGGCCAGCAACAAGCTGGGCTTAGAGGATCTAAAACAAGCAATCGCTCGCTACGTCCGCTAGTTTTTCTTGGGTTTTGTCGAAAATACTTGACATTTAGGGGGACCACAAGGCGTCCTTTCCCGTTAGGATAGTGGGAGAAGGAGGTGACTTGTGTGAGAGACCCGGACCGTACCTTACGAAATTTTCTTCTGGCGAGACCTTTGCTCTTGCCAGCAGCGGTTTTCTTGCTAGGCGCAAGAGTGGCCATCCTGCGACCGGAGCCTTGGGTTTATCTTGGCTTGTGTGGCCTGCTCTTGGTGATGTGGTCTGTCACGGGCCGTTTTTCTGTGATCTTTCGTTGGTCCCTGCGCTTGGGCTTCGTTTTCTTGCTCCTCTATTTTCAGCTCTATCGTGTTTGGCAAACAAATCTCTTGCGGGAAGCCACGCTACAAACCTCGTATTTTACGATCAAGATCGAAACGGTGAGTCCGGCTCTCCTGAAGCAAGAGGTGTCCGGGGTGGCACGGCTGCTGGGTACGGAGGCGGAGGGCCTTCGCCTCCATTTTCGAGGACCTGCGCCCCAGGCCGAAACCGTGCTTCCAGGACAAATCTACAATGTGCGGGCCAAGTCGCGTAGGCTCAGTGGCAGTCGGCTTCCCGGCGCATTTGACAGTGCCGCTTGGCTCGTGAAGCAAGGGGTGTTCTGTCAGATCACCTGGCAACAAGCGCGAAACGTGACGCTTCTCGAGGAGCCCACAACGGAGTATTGGCCGACGCGTCTCTTCATGCGGGCAAGGGCCTACTTGACCTCGCAAATGATTGAGAAGAGCGGGCAAGAAGCAGGTTCGGTTCTCGGGGCGATGCTCTACGGGGATGAGTCCTTCTTGGCCAAAGACGCCGAAGACGAGTTCCAAGCCTTCGGTCTAACCCATGTCCTGGTGGCCTCCGGTACGAACGTGAGTCTATGCTTGTCGAGCCTTAGGCCTCTAACCAAAAAGGCGTTTCGGAAGCCAGAAGTTCGCCTTCGCGCAGAGATTCTGGGCCTTCTTCTTTTGACTTGTTTGAGTTTAGGACAAGCAGCGATGCTTCGTGCGTCCCTCATGAAAATCATTGAACTCCTCCACCGAAGGCAGAAGATGCGAACTTTTCCAGACAATTATCTGTACCTCTCGATCTTTGCAGTAGCTCTGCTTCGCCCCTGGTTACTGGTGAATACCGGTTTTCTGATGTCTTGCTTCGCGACCCAGGCGGTGTACTTGCAGATCGAAGGCGAAGGTGGCGAGACCTCCCTTTCTTGGCCAAAGCAGCAGGCCGCGGCTATTGTCGGGCGACTGAAACTTTATCTGGGGATTCAAGTGATCTTACTACCCTTTCTTTGGCGACCGGGGCGTTTCTTTACCTTGGCGGAGGTGCTTGCAAATCTCTTTTTGCTGCCGTTGACTGAGCTCTTATTGCTTTGGGCCTTTGCCTTTCTCCTCTTTCTGCCACTAGCGCCTGTCGCCAGCTGGTTAGGTTTGGCGCTTCGGATGCTTTATCAACTCTTTTCTTCCTTTTTAGAAGCGGGATCTGTGCTCGTCGCTTTCGGATTCTATGCCAGACGCATTCACTTGATCCTCCTGCCATTTCTGCCGTTGGGAAAACTCTTTACGAGACTGCCTCGACTTGTGCCGGAACGAAAGAACTGGAAAATCGGCATGCAAGCCTTTTCTGCGCTCGTGATTTTGCTGGTTTGCTTAGGGTTTCACGCTTCCGTTACCGGGCTCTACTTCCTCGATGCCGGCCAAGGGGATGCCTCGCTCTTCTGGACAGGAAATCAGGCGATCCTGATTGATGGTGGGCCACCAGGTTTCGCGAAAGACTTGCGTTCCTTCCTAGATTATTTGGAGATCCGGACGCTCGACTACGCCTTTGTGAGTCACTTGGACCAAGATCATGTGGCGGGCCTTTCAGAACTGATGGCGGAGGGCTACCCTGTGGGCACGCTCTTCTTCAGTCAGGAAGGGCTAGATCCAGAGCGTTTAGCCACGTTCCGCAAAGAGGAAGAAAAAGGCCGCACCCAGCTCATCTTCCCAGAGACGGGGCAGGTGATCAGAATCGAGGACATTGCTTTCGAGATTCTTGCGTCGGGGGAAAGGGCTAGGGAGAGTAATGATGCAAGCCTAGTGTTCACGTCGACACAAGCTGGACTTCGCATGCTTTGGATGGGGGATGCGGGGGTTTCCGTGGAGAAGCGTTTGCTCCAAGAAGGGGCAAGGGTGATAGCCGATCTTCTCCACGTGTCGCACCATGGTTCGAAAAGCGGGAGTTCCGAAGTTTTTGTACAGGCGGTAGCTCCTAGCATTTCGATCATTAGTTGTGGCTATCAGAATCGTTACGGGCACCCGGACCCGGAAGTGGTCTTGCGGCTAGAATCGGTATCTAGGGTCGTGCGGACGGATGAAGAGGCGAGCTTGCACCTGCGAGTGGGGGGAAAGGCGGCTTTGGCCAGCACAAGAAGGGAGAACTATCTGCCTTCGGACTATGCTAGAATCATGGGAACGGAGGACGACTGATGGCAGCTGGCAGAAGGCAAAGTGATACGAAAGATCTTGGTGCGAGAACGTACGCAGAGGTCATGCAGGAGCTCAAGGCCGGGGTCTTGCGACCGCTCTACTTGCTCTATGGCGAAGAGGAGTTTCTGCGCGAGCACTTGCTTCGGCAGATCTTGGATCTGGCGCTGGCGGAGGGGGCGAAGCAGATGGATGCCCGTGTGCTGGATCTGCAGGGGAAGCCGCAGAAGGTTTCGTTTGCGGAACTTCGGCAAGAGTTACAAATGCCGGCCTTTCTCTCGCCTCGACGTGTGCTCGTACTGAAGAATTCCGGGCTGTTTACGCCTAGTGGGAATGCGTATGCGGAGGCCTGTGTGGACTTGCTTTCGGGGGTGAATGAGTATGCGGTCTTGCTCTTCGTTGAGGAGAAGATTGACAAGCGTTCGAAGAAGCTGCTGAAGGAAGTGGATTCCCGTGGGGTTCGAGTTGAGCTGTCGGCGAAGGATCCTTATGAACTGCAGAATTGGGCCAGGGCTTTCTTACAACGCTATCAGATCCGGCTGACCCCGCAAGCGGCGGAGAGTCTGGTGGAACGCTGTGGCCGGAGTATGCTGCAGATGCGAAATGAATTACAGAAACTGAGTTTAGCTTGCCGCCGTGAAGGGCGAGAGCTGGTGGATGAGACCTATGTGGATCTGGTCTGCATCCCGGATTTACGGGGAACGATTTTTCAGTTGACGGATGCGATTGCCCAGCAGAATAGCGAAATGGCCCTAGACTACTACCGCTCGATGATTAGTCAGAAGACGGCTGCACAATATATTCTTTTTATGATTGCGAGGCACTTCCGGCAGCTCTTGGTGGCGTCGAGTGCTGCGTCTCCACAAGCCCTCATGAAACAACTGCAGACGGGGAAGTTCGTGGCCGATAAATTGTGGAATCAGAAGCGGAAGTTTACGAAGCAGCACTTGCTCCAGATTTACCTGCTCTGTGCGAATTCCGATTATGGGATCAAAAGTGGCAAAATTGCGGAAGAACAGGCCTTAGAACTCTTGATTCTACAGGCCCTCTTGCCGCCTAGCGTTGACGGGGCTGAATTGCGCTGACTATAATATGGAACGATTCTCATCCCATAGGCGAAAGAGTAAACGTGATCGTTTGGCCTCTTCTCGAGACAGACGACAGACCGAAAGGATTGACTTGACATGACGAAAATTCAGATGACGACCCCCCTAGTGGAGATGGATGGCGACGAGATGACTCGTGTCTGCTGGCAGATGATTAAGGATACTTTGATTCTGCCATTTGTGGACTTGAAGACGGAGTATTTTGACTTAGGTCTGGAAGCGCGCGACCGGACGGATGATCAGGTGACAATTGATTCTGCGAAGCGTACGAAGGAATTAGGCGTCGCGGTAAAATGCGCGACGATTACCCCGAATGCGCAGCGTGTGCAAGAATATCGTTTGAAGAAACTCCTGCCGAGCCCGAATGCGACAATTCGTGCGGAGCTGGATGGTACGGTCTTCCGGACGCCGATTCTTCTGTCTTCGGTGAAACCCTTTGTACGGAGCTGGGAACAGCCGATCACGGTGGCGAGACACGCCTATGGTGATTTGTATAAGGCGACGGAGATGTATGTGGAAGCCGGAAAAGTTGAACTTTTTTATCATCGAGAAGGGAAGTCTTCGCGGTCTTCGGCCAATCGCTGGGAAGAGATTTTCCACTTTGGTAGTCCCGGGATCGTGCAAGGGCAGTACAATACGGATGAGTCGATTTACGCGTTTGCTCACTCTTGCTTTCAGTATGCCTTGAGCACGAAACAGGATCTTTGGTTCTCGACGAAAGATACGATTTCGAAAATATATGATCACCATTTCAAGGACATTTTCGCTGAGCTTTATGAAGAGAAATACAAGGAAGCCTTTGCCGAAGCGGGGATCGAGTATTTTTATACCTTGATTGATGATGCGGTGGCGAGAGTGGTTCGCTCGAAGGGTGGCTTCATTTGGGCACTGAAGAATTATGACGGGGATGTTATGTCGGATTTCATTGCGGCGGCCTCCGGAAGTTTGGCGATGATGACTTCGGTCTTGGTTTCGCCAAATGGCCAGTTTGAGTATGAGGCGGCCCACGGGACCGTGACACGCCATTACTATCGCTACCTAAAAGGCGAGAAGACCTCGACGAACCCGATCGCTACGATCTTTGCGTGGACGGGTGCCTTAAGCAAACGTGGGGAAATGGATGGTTTAGATGACCTCGTTCGCTTCGGTAAGGACTTGGAGAAGGCATCGATTCAGGTGTTAGAGAACGGGATTATGACGAAGGATCTGACGGCACTTGTGGAGGACAAAGAGGTTCGTGCGGTGGACACGGAAACTTTCCTTCAAGAGATTGCGGCAGAATTAGGCAGACAAGGGTATACTGCTGAATAATAAAATAGACGACAAGAAGAGCAGGAGTGAAGTTGATGAGTTACTTTTCTGTATGGACGGAAAAAATTGAGGATAATAGCGACCAGCAAGCCTTTCAGGCCTTTGTGGAGCATTATTATGAGACAGAACAACATGCCTATGACTTGATCTTACAAGGCTATCCGGATTTCTCCTTGAAGGGGACAGCCGCCCAGCTGGCGGAGCGCCTGGAGTATGACGGGGATATGGTTCTGTTTCTGGGTTTCTTGGATGGGGTGAACCAGAGTTTGGCGACCCCGATTGATCTCGAGGGCGTGACGGATGAAACGGAGCTCGACCTCGTGATTGATTATGAGGCCCTTCTCTATAACATGCATGATGCGAAGGCAGAATGGCTCTTCAAACTGAATTCCTGGGAGAACGTGTTTACCCAAGAGAAACGCGATGAGATTGTGAAGCGTTTTCGGACGGACCATATTGCGGTCAGTAATAAGATTGGCAGAAATGACCCTTGTCCATGTGGAAGTGGCCTGAAGTACAAGAAATGTCATGGCAAAAATGCCTGAGTGAGGTACCTAGATGTCTGAAATTCGAGTTGAACTGAGCGATTTATTTGCTTCTCCGGAACAGTATGAGAAGCAAACAGTCTGCCTCTATGGTTGGGTGAAACAGCTTCGGGATCAGAAGAAGTTTGCTTTTGTCCAAGTGACAGACGGAACCTATTTCACCCCTGTCCAAGTGGTTGCCCCAGCGGATGACTTACAGAACTACGCTGAAATCAGCGCTTTGGGCGTTGGTGCTTCGGTGAAGGTGGTGGGCGAATTTGTTTTGACCCCTGGGATGAAGCAGCCATTTGAAATTCAAGCGAAGGAAATTACGGTTGAAGGCCTGAGTGGCCCGGACTACCCTTTGCAACCGAAACGTCATACGCCTGAGTACTTGCGCACGATTGCTCACTTAAGACCTCGGAGCAATCTCTTTACGGCGGTCTTCCGCGTGCGGTCTGAGGCATCGTATGCGATTCACAATTTCTTCCACGAGCGTGGCTTCATGTATGTGCATACCCCAATTATCACGTCTTCGGATGCCGAAGGGGCGGGGGAGATGTTCCATGTCACGACCTTGGATGTCAATGACCCACCGCGTACAGACGAAGGAAACGTGGATTATACGAAGGATTTCTTCGGCAAATCGACCTTCCTCAGTGTGAGTGGCCAGTTGAACGTCGAGGCCTTTGTCCAGGCCTATAGTAAGGTCTATACCTTTGGCCCGACCTTCCGTGCGGAGCACTCGAACACCGCACGCCATGCGGCGGAGTTCTGGATGATTGAACCGGAAGTGGCCTTTGCGGATTTGGCCGACATCATGCAACTTGGCGAAGAGATGTTGAAATACGTACTGAGCTACGTGATGGAGAAGTGCCCAGCGGAAATGGCTTTCTTCAACCAGTTCGTGGATAAGGATCTGAAGGCTCGCTTGGAGAATGTCGTGAATTCGCCCTTCCGCCGCATGACCTACACGGAAGCGGTGGAGATCTTGGAGAAGTCTGGGAAGGACTTCAAGTACCCGGTTGGCTGGGGCTTGGAACTTCAGACGGAGCACGAGAAGTACCTGACGGAAGAAGTGGTCAAAGGCCCGATTTTCGTCACGGATTATCCTAAGGACTTCAAGTCCTTCTATATGCGTCTCAACGACGATGGGAAGACGGTTGCGGCGGTGGACTGCCTGGTGCCCGGGATTGGGGAGATCATTGGCGGAAGTCAGCGTGAAGAGCGCTTGGACTACCTCCTGCGCATGATGGAAGAGAAGGAGATCCTAGCAGAGGATTATGAATGGTATCTGGATCTTCGCCGTTACGGCACGACAAAACACGCTGGTTATGGTCTGGGCTTCGAGCGACTGATCATGTACTTGACGGGTGTGTCGAACATCCGCGATGTGCTACCCTTCCCCAGAACGACTGGACAGGCGGCCTTCTAAGCTAGGCTGTGTCGTGCGAGGCGAGTCGCACACAAAATAAGAAAAAGAGACTTTTTAAACCATCTCTCACGTTTGTGAAAGGTGGTTTTTGTTATGAGGAGAAAGACAGATGGAAGATGGTAAGCAAAGGTTGGAAGAAAGTGGCTTGATTGTCATTGACGGCATGCAAGTGGCAGCTGATGTCAGTCCGCTCGTGGGCAGCGGGAATGTGGAAAGTCAGACGGGTTCGGTCAGCATGCAGATGCTACCGAAGAGCCAAAGACCTTATGAACGCATGTACTACCAAGGGGGGAGTAGCCTGAGTGATCAGGAGCTGATCGCGATTGTCTTGGGGAGCGGCAGTAAGGATAAGAATGCCCTTTTGACCGCCTCGGAGATTCTGGCGAAGTTTGGGGCAAAAGACGGGATCCCTGAGCTGATGCATGTGTCTGCCGAGGAGCTGATGACCGTGAAAGGCATTGGGCTCAGTAAGTCAGTGCGGATTCTGGCTTCCTTGGAATTAGGGAAGAGGACGCTCCTTCAACGAGCCGAAAGCTTGAACTGCTCCAGTCCCAAGGCGATTGCTGAGCGTTTCTTGCCACTCATGGGTGATTTACCGCACGAGGAACTTCGAGCCCTCTTTCTGGATCGGAAAAATAAGTTGATCCGCGATTTGCTGGTATCGAGAGGCGGTTTGAGTGCGACCGTGATTGATCCCCGCGATGTTTTCCGTGAAGCAATCAAAGCGAATTCTTCCGCACTGATCTTGCTGCACAATCATCCAAGTGGGGACACCACGCCTTCGCCCGAGGATTTAAAGAGCACCAGACGCTTTGTGGAAGCGGGTGATCTTCTGGGGATCAAAGTCCATGACCATATTATTATCGGACATGATACCTATTTGAGTTTATATTCAAACAAAAACTTCCAACCCCTCTTCATATTGTGACTACTGTGTAAAAAGTTCGCAATATCTTCACATTTATTGGGTAGAGTGTGGAAAGTCTGGCTGTGGATTTGGCTAGACTGACCACTTGTATGTAGCACAGATAATTAGTAGAATATTTTTGATTCATGAGTCATTCTGCACGTAGTAGACTTGGCTCATATGGATGGAGGATTTATGAAGATTATTATATTAGCAGATAATCGCAAGAACGAACTACTCGTGAATTTCTGCATTGCGTATAAACAGATTTTGGGCAGACACGATCTCTTGTCTGTGAGCAATAATGTGCGCGTGATTGAGCAGGCGTCTGGCCTCAAGATCACGGGTATTGCAACGGACGTACAGGGCGGTTTGAACCAGCTGGCGGCTAGAGCAGAGTTCAATGAAGTGGATGCGGTGATCTATATTCGTGATCCTCAAGTTGGCAATTATGATGATGCGAATATCTTGATGAGAGCTTGTGATCAGAACAATATTCCTTTTGCCAGCAACCTGGCTAGCGCAGAACTTTTGATTCTGGCAATTGATCGCGGCGATCTGGATTGGCGTGAATTGGTTCACTAAGTATGAGGGCTCTCATCCAACGAGTCAGTCGTGCTGAGGTTACCATCGAGCAGGTAGTGAAGTCCTCCATTGGTGAGGGCTTTCTCATTTTGTTGGGCGTAAGAGTAGGGGATACCCGAGAGGATGCAGATTGGCTCTCTGCGAAGATTCAGAATTTACGAATTTTCTCCGATGACGAAGGGAAGATGAACCTTTCTATCAAGCAAACCGGAGGCGAGATCCTTCTGATCTCGCAATTCACTCTTTATGCGGACACAAGGAAGGGGAATCGCCCCGGCTTCTCTGAGTCAGCCCCACCGGACGAGGCTAATGCGCTCTATGAGTACATGGCCAGCTCCCTGCGTGACGCGGGGATTTCCTTGGGAACCGGAGCATTCGGTGCGGATATGCAAGTGTCTCTCATCAATGATGGGCCGGTGACGATTCTTTTGGACTCAGAAGCTAGGCATAGTGCCAGAAGAAGCCATGGGTAATGACTTTTTTACTTAGCCCTATTGTAAATTTTTTGTAGACAATCGCCCAAGTACCTTTTCGTTCAGAATTTTTCAGGTATATTGGGGCGTGTTCGGGGAGCAAACGTGCCTTGCTTGTAGGAGCTAGGTTCTACCCCATTTCGGAAACGTTTCCGACAGTAGCAAAGACTAATTTTGATTAACAAGCGCTGTAGCGCTGATGAGGTTTATTACAGTATGATCGTTCAAACCATTATGGCAAAAGTTCCTGAGAAATCCGACGGTAGAGGTAAGGTCGAGAACCTGAGCCTTCTTCGCGATGAATTCAACAAATTGACCCACAATATTCCGGATGTTCTTTCCATGGATCTTTACATTGATGACCAGGTGACCCCAGGTAACTACGATGTCATCATGATCAGCAAGCATCAGGATCGCTCGGATCTGGTCCATTACCAGAATAACCCGGCGTACTTGCAGTTTGATGCTTTGGCCAAGAAAATCTGCACCGACAGAAAAGTCGTCGAGGCTTCCGCAAAGAACTAAGCCTCACGCGAAGCTTTCGCGTATTTTGTCGATATTTCTTGCCTTTTCGGGGCTAGTATCTCACCTCTTTCTCCCTAAAATGAAGGGTAGGAGGTGGTCACGATGTCTCATACCCTAGAAGCTACACTTATCATTCCCACAAGCCTTTCGCTCCTTTGTTTGGCTGTTCTCAAGTTCCCGCAAGAATACGAGCGGGGCAGTAGAACGGCCACAGAGGCTGCGATTTTTCATCAAACGCAAGCGGTTCTCTACGAACCCCTTGCCGGCGCGTACGTTCGAGGTGTCCGCACAAGCCCGGACCTTCTCGTTTCTTTCGTCCTGCAAAGCACCGATGCGATCGGCCAGATCAGTGAGCTGGTAGAGGGGAGGTTCTCCCCATGAGACAACGATCGTTTTTGAGGCCAAAGCCGCCGCTTCAAGCTTCTGTCAGTTTACTGGCTGCTTGCCTTATTCTGGCGATTACCTCGACAGGCCTCATCACCTGGCTAGGCATTTCGTGGCGGAATCAGGAACTGACCTTGGACCGCTATCTGAATCTGCAGAGTAATCAGATCCTTTCCCTCTACAGCCGTGAAGCCTTGGAGCGCTATGGCCTTTGGGGCTATGATGCGAAAGTGCTTGACGAGGAATTTCTGCAGAAGGAACTTTCGAGCACCGCAAAGGTTCTGAGTTATCAGGCAGAGCCTAGCTTGCCTTTTTCTGATCCCAATGTGGCGATTACGCAAGTGTCGGCGTTTAGCACGACGCGGGTGCCTCTTGCGCTCATTGATGAGCTATGGGGCCGCATCGAGCATTTTCGCCAGGCAGGCCTGGCCATTGACGACCTCCCTTTACTGGAAGGGGTCTCTTTGCCGGAGTTACCGGCACTCCCGGAAGTAGCCGATGGGGCGAAAGCAGCCTCCTATACGTTTACCCCGAGTACTGACGTCTATTTTTCGCCTCGTATGCTGGATTTTGAAGAGGATCCAGAGGCCGAAGAGGCGATTCGCGAAAGTGCCCAAGAAGATTTCGCTGAAGTCAGTGAAGCAGTGGAAGACAGTCTGCAAGGTCTTCTGGCGCTGGATCGGGCTGAAGGAACGAATATTCTCACGGGTTTCGCTGCTTCAGATGAAAACGGAATTATTTCAACCCTTCTGCTCCTCGTCAGTGAGGGGATGAAGCATCTCCAATTCGATTACCCTAGGGTCTTGGACAAATTGCTTTTCCAAGAATATGTGATCAATCAGTTTTCATCGGAAGTTCGAGGGCCGGCTGCGGACAGCGCAAGCGGGAAGGACTTTCTGACCTTGAGTGGGCAGAAGATGTCCGAGCTACGTTTCGCCAGTGAACACGAAGCGGAGGAAATTCTTCTCGCCCAACCCAATGCTTTCTTACGGACGGCGCTTGTGACCGGGCTTCTGGCTTCGACGCGCCTCGCCCTTCACTATGCAGCGATTTCCAACAATCCGACCAAGATGTCTGGCTACCAGAGTGCGGCAGCCACCTTGAGCTCTGCGGTGGCGATTCTTTCGCTGGGCACGATTCTCCTCGAACCAATGACGATCGCCCGGGTTTTTGCCCTCATTGACGCGGCGATCCAAATGTTCTCCGATGTCAAAGCCTTGAAGCAAGGAAAGGGCGTAGCCCTCTATCCTTTGCCTGGCCATTCGCTCAATCAAGTGGACTTGTTTTACACAGACTATTTGCGTTTGCTGGGTCTTTTCGTGCCTTTGGAGAAGCAAGCGTCGAGCCTTTCGGCAATTGTTGCGAAGAATCTTGGCCACGAACTCTCTTCTGTAATCCGCTTAGCGTTGGCCTTCAGTCGCTCCGGCCGAGAGGTCACGATCGGGAGGGATCTGCAGTATGCTGTACTGGGGTAGAGAGGTGAGAGAGGCGGCTTTGGCCAAACGAGTATGCCGCAGACTGAAGTCGGAGGAGGGCTCAATCACCCTGGAGGCTGCTCTGGTCTTACCACCGGTCCTCTTGTATGTGATCCTCTTGTTCCTCTTGGGGATGAGTGTGCGGGCGGATATGCTCTGGCAAGAGGCGGCGTGGTCGTCGATTCAGGAGGTGTCGCTGGCTCTTGCGCTCTATCAGGAGGAACAGTACACGGAGCAGCTCAGCGTGACGGATTTGCAGGAACTGGGCATACAGTTTCTGGCGGATGTGGTGAGTTCGGAGAGCTTGAAGGCTAGGCAGACGTACTGGTTTGAGCAGAATACGGGTGGCTCTCACTTGATGAAGCGGCTGATCAAGAATCCGTCTGGCTATATTCGCAGGTTGGAGGGAAGAGAGGAGCTCTACTATGTTTTCTCCTACGAGATTCCCCTGTCGCCTGAGCATACGGAGCGTCACTTCCGCTACCCCTTGCCCTACTGGGGCGGCTATCAGTCGAGGCCGTTGCTGGAGGAGAAAATCGGGGAGGAAGAGGCTAGGCAAGAGGATTCGATTTGGTCGGCGGAGTCGTTTACAAGGGGGCAGTATTTTCGGGAGCTCGAAGGGGGAAATTTGCCGTCGAACTATCCGGTGATCGCGAGCTTCGAACGGGGGACGGCTCTGAGTATCAAGAGCATGGACTTAACCGCGCCTTCCTATCAGAACCCGGAGAATGTCCGGAAGAATATCGCAGACCATGCGGGGAAGTTACTTGCCTTCGGGGGGACAGAGGACTGGGGGCGTTCCTCGATTACCGTGCGAGGCGAGGACATTGATCGGCGCGTGCTGCGCTATGTGATTCCGGAAAATAGTCCAGCGGAGCTCCTTACGGTACTGGAAAGTGAGCGTGTACGGCTTTCCTGGCAGAATATTCAGATGGAATGGGTGATGCGTGGGAAAAGTTCAAAGTACCTTAACGAGAACTAATGGCGTATAGAGGCGGTGCTGGTGGTATAATGGGGAACGAATTCTTAGACAGAGTTCGGACTAGACACAAATGGGTGGGTTATGGCCAGAGAAAAAGTCCCTGATACAAGCATGGATGAGCTGTATCGAGCGTTTTTGTTGCTCGAGACGGTAGAGGAATGCCGCGCTTTTCTGCTGGATCTTTGCACGAGGTCGGAGATGAACTCGATGGCCCAGCGACTTTTGGTTGCAAGGCTTCTGCAAGAGAATCTCACCTACACGGAAATCACGGAATTGACGGGCGTTTCGGCGGCGACGATTAGTCGCGTGAGCCGAGCCTTGGATTACGGGGAGGACGGCTACCGCTTGATCTTGGATCGCTTGGGTCAGGCGTCTGGCGGGGAAGTGGACCTTCTGGATGATTCTCGTGACTGAATGATTTGACAATTTGAAGAAGATAGAAACATAAGTAGGAGCAGAGGAAGCATGGGGCTTTTTGACAAGATATTCGGTACGTACAGTGACCGGGAGATTAAGAGGATCGATCCGATCCTGAATCAGGTGCTGGCACTGGAAAGCGAATATAGTGAACTTTCGGACAGTGAACTTCGAGGGAAAACCGCTGAGTTTAAACAGCGTTACCAGGATGGGGAGAGCTTAGATGATCTCTTGCCGGAGGCTTTTGCCACGGTTCGAGAGGCGTCTTGGCGTGTGCTGGAGATGAAACATTACCCGGTACAGATCATCGGTGGTATTGTGCTTCACCAGGGCCGAATCGCAGAGATGAAGACGGGTGAAGGTAAGACCTTGATGGCGACCTTGCCGGTTTACCTCAATGCTTTGAGCGGCAAGGGTGTCCATGTCGTCACCGTCAATGATTACTTGGCTAAGCGTGACTCGGAGTGGATGGGGAAGGTCTACCGTTACCTAGGACTCAGTGTCGGTCTGATCATTCACGATGTCGAGAAGGAAGACCGTAGCAAGGCCTATAACGCGGATATCACCTACGGAACGAATAACGAGTTTGGTTTCGATTATCTTCGCGATAACATGGTGATCTACAAAGAAATGATGGTCCAAAGACCCTTGAACTACGCGATTGTCGACGAGGTGGACTCCATCTTGATCGATGAAGCGAGAACGCCATTGATTATTTCTGGTAAGGGCGAAAATTCCAGTGAGATGTATGCGAAGGCGGATGCCTTTGTTACCCGCCTCACGCCGTTGGTCATTGCGGAAATGGATGACAAGACGGAGACGGATTCGCTCTCGGAGGATGCGGATTACATTGTCGATGAGAAGGCAAAAACCGCGGTGCTCACGCAGAATGGTATTGCGAAAGCGGAGAAGTATTTCCGTGTCGAAAACCTTTCTGATGAAGTGAACTTCGAACTGCAACATTACATCAATAATGCCTTGAAGGCGCACGGAACCATGCATCGCGACGAAGCCTACATTGTGCGTGATGACGAAGTGATTATCGTTGATGACTTCACGGGTCGTCTGATGTTGGGGCGCCGTTACTCGGATGGTTTACATCAAGCAATTGAGGCAAAAGAAGGGGTGAAGGTCGAGCACGAGAGTAAGACTTTGGCCACCATTACCTTCCAGAACTACTTCCGTATGTATAAGAAGCTGTCTGGTATGACTGGTACAGCCTTGACGGAGGAAGAAGAGTTCCGTTCGATTTATAAATTGGACGTCATAGAAATTCCGACCAATAAGCCGATGATCCGTGTCGATGAGCCGGATGCCGTCTATAAGAGTGAAGCTGGGAAATACCGTGCGGTGGTGAATGAAGTCAAGGCTGCTCACGAGAAAGGCCAGCCGGTCTTGATCGGTACAGTTTCGGTTGATAAATCCGAGAAGGTCAGCGAACTTTTCCGCAGAAACGGCATCAAGCATAACGTCCTCAATGCGAAACAGCATCAGCGAGAGGCAGAAATTGTCGCCCAGGCTGGACGTTTCGGTGCCGTGACGATTGCCACGAACATGGCTGGTCGTGGTACGGATATTATCTTAGGTGGTAATGCGGAGTACATGGCCAGACAGGCCATGCGTGAGCAAGGTTATGATGAAGACTTGATTGAAGCGTCTACGGCCTTCAATGAGACGGACGACCAAATCATCTTAGATGCCCGCGTGAAGTTCCACGATCTGGAAAAAGCCTTTAGTAAGGAAACCGCAGCAGAGAAGAAAAAAGTTGTGGAAGCGGGTGGTCTCTACATTATCGGTACAGAACGCCATGAATCCCGCCGTATCGACAACCAGTTGCGCGGTCGTTCCGGACGTCAAGGCGACATCGGTAGAAGTAAATTCTATCTATCTCTCGATGACGACCTGATGAGACAATTTGGCGGGGAACGGATGAACTCCCTCTTTGCGTCTTTGGGCGTCGATGAAGACATGGAAATCCAGCACAAGATGCTGTCCAATGCGATTGAATCCGCCCAGAAGAAGGTGGAAGGCAGAAACTTCGGCATCCGTAAAAACGTGCTGGAATACGACGATGTCATGAACCAGCAGCGCGAAGTCATCTATGCGCAGCGCCGTGAAGTGCTGGAAGGCATGGACTTGGAAGAGACTTTCGAGAAGTACATCCGTAGCACGATTGAGGATATTGTCCGTGACTTCAGCCATGGTTGGGAGAATTCGAAAGAGTGGGACACTGCAGGTTTACAGGCTCGCTTAGCGGAAGTGACGGGTCCCTTGCCCGGCCTCGATACGCTCGAGGAACGCGTAGAGAACGGCGACGACGCAGCAACGATCATTGTCGACTTGCAAGATGAGGCTGTGGCGAAGTACCACGGCAGAGAACCCGAATTGGGCGGTCCCGAGATCATGCGTCGGGCCGAGCGTGAAGTCATGCTCCGCGTCGTTGACAGCAAGTGGATGGATCACATCGACGCGATGGATAGCCTGAAAAATGCCATCGGCATGCGTTCGATTGCTCAGCACGACCCGGTCATTGAGTACAAAAAAGAAGGCTTCGAAATGTTCCAGGAGATGACGAGGTCGATCGCCGAAGATTGTGCTAAGTACATTTTCCGTGTCCAACTTCGTGAAGCACCGGTCATGCGCGCGCAAGCACCGATGCAAACCGAAGAGAAGAAGGAAGAGGCCGGATCGCTCGGTTCTGCCGCGCCTTTAGCCTCCAATATCCGCAGGAAGGCACCGCCTGCAGGCATCCCTCAGGCACACCCACAACAGGCTCAGCAGGCAGGCCAGCAGAAAATCGAACCAGTCGCGCGTGACAAGAATAAAGTAGGCCGGAATGACCCTTGTCCTTGCGGCAGCGGAAAGAAATACAAGAATTGCCATGGAAAGAACTAGAGTAGAAATCCGTGAATTCCGTGATTATCAGGTCTTGGTGCCCGACAGCACACAAGGCCTGATGGTTCCGAAGTCCCATGCGACGCTCCTCCTTCGTGACGGCGTCATTGAAGGAATTTATGAGTCGTCGGAAGCCGACCAGGCTAGCCATGAGCTGCGAGAATCACTTGATGCGGCCAAGGAAAAGGGCGGTCCTTCCTACGAATGGATCACCACCAGAGGGGAAGGGCGGATGATCTTGCCGCCATTTGCCAATTGCCACACACACTTGGCCATGAGCCTCTTCCGCGGGAGCCCCGTCAATCTGAATCTTCAAGACTGGCTCTACAAGTGGATTTTCCCAAAAGAAGCCAAAATGACCGTCGACACGGTCCGGCGAGGCGCAGCCCTTTCCATCCTTGAACTCATGAAGGGCGGCACAGCGGCCATGGCCGACATGTACTATCTAGACGAAGGGACCTCACGTGCAGCTCTGGACGCCGGCACTCGACTAGTGCTCACCATCGACGGGAAAACTTCGGATGGAGCGGGTCGTTTCACGCAAGACATCCAGGCTGTTGAGGACTTTACTTCGCGATGGCAAGGGCATTCGCACATACACCCTTCGCTCCAAGTCCATTCGCCTTATCTCTACCAGGAAGATCTCTATCCGATCTTAGGCGAAGTGGCTGCCGCAAACCGGATCCCCGTCCAAATCCATGTGGCGGAGACGAAGACGGAAGTGGCGGATTTGGCCGCGAAATATCAAGCGACGCCAGTCGAGCTCGTCGAACGTTGGCATCTCTTACAGCCCGGAAGCATCTTGGCTCATAACGTCTATCTGACCGACCACGACATCGCCATTTTGCAGAACTACGAGGTCTCCCTCGTCACCAACCCCGCCAGTAACTGCAAGCTCGGTTCCGGCATCGCAGACACGGAGAAACTGCGTTCGGCTGGCCTCCGCGTGGTCTTAGGCACGGATGGTGCAGGCAGCAACGACACCCTCGACATGTTCCGCGAACTCCGCTTGGCCTCTTTCTTGGCCAAAGCCACCCACACCGACCCTCTCGCAGGTAGGGCAGATCGCTGGCTCTACTGGGCGACTACTGGCGGCTATGAAGCAATGGGCTTCACGTTGAGTGGCCACTTGCAGGCCGGCGAACGCGCCGACTTCATGGTCTATAACCCGCAGCACCTGGGAAACGAACCAGTCGGCGAGCACGTCGATCCGATCGCCCTTTTGACCTATGCGGGAAGTCCTTCCTGTGTCGAAGCGCTCGTGGTTGACGGGAAGTTCCTCGTCAAAGACTATCAGAGCCAGACGCTAGACGAGGAGCGGGTGATCTTCGAGGCAAGAGGAGCCGTGCTTGATTTGGGCTAAAGCTGAAGGATTGTGTTTAGTGCCTCAGTTTCGGTTTCGGTTTAGGTTTCGTTTCGGTGCTCCTGCTGGCGTAATGATTTTAGTGGGCGGGGCGGTTTCTTTGCGTTTGGTGCTCGTTTAGGTTGATTTCCTTCGTTTTGCGTGATTTTTACCCAGCAAGATGGGTAAAATTGAATAGATAACTTCTTAAGATGGTCAAGATCTGCAGGAATCCAAAAAGATGCTGATGTTTTTCCAGATGCAGCTGGGAAAACCTCTTTGAATCGGCTCGATCGGAGCCTAAATGCTCTTACAATCCTTTTTTTGGGACGATTGCAGGGAAATTCCCCAAAAGATAATATGTTGTATTTGGATTGCTGTAGATCCTGACCAGCGTATCTTGTTACGCAAGATGAAACTGTGTGCATTCTGGACGATTCATCTCAAAACCCCTCGGATTCTTGCGATTATTAGAAAATAAGATGGGTAAATTGAATAGATAACTTCTTAAGATGGTCAAGATCCGCAGGAATCCAAAAAGCTGCTGATGTTTTTCCGGATGCAGCTGGGAAAACCTCTTTGAATCGGTTCGATCGGAGCCTAAATGCTCTAACCATCCTGTTTTTGGGTCGATTGCAGGGAAATTCCCCAAAGGATAAGATGTTGAATTTGGATTGCTGCAGATCCTGACCAGCGTATCTTATTGTTGGCGTAACATTTTTGGTGGTCGGGTTGAAGAAAAAAGATTCCCTAATCTGT